>JAJOKM010000138.1 GCA_021129835.1 Thermodesulfovibrionales bacterium
TTTCGCCTTCTAATTTTTCGTCCTCCCCGACTATAAACTCCGCTATCTGGACCAGTGGCCAGAGGGCTACTCGCACCACTTTCTTTGCCGCTTCTCTTTCAGCGATAAACTCCGCTAATGCGGAACTATGCCGGTTGTAGAAGGCAACAAACTTCTGCCCTACCTCGTTAGTCAAGAGATACTTATCCCGAAACTCCCTTAAGATATTTATCTCTTCAGCCAAAGGGGGAAGCCTCGGCCCTCCCCGGCATTAAAAAGAGCCCAAAAAAGAAGACTAAACCGATCAAAAAGACCATCTTTTTCTTTAAAAACATAATATGTCTCCTTTTTCTTAAAAAATAGTTGTTTGGTGACTCTCTATTATTTCAAAAGAAATCTATATTCGTCAACCCCATTATCCAAAGAAATCTATAGTTTGTCAACCCCTGCTTTTCTCTACTTTAACCGTAGAAAAATGGGAGGAGAATCAAACAAAACTATCACCTAAAATTAAAATGCTTTCTTACCGGCTCTTTAATGTCCCATGTGCAGGCTAATCCTTTTGGAAAGGTTACAAAATCTCCTGCCTTAATTTCGACCTTTTCGCCATCTTTTGTCTCGACTATAGCCCTTCCCTCGACTAAATAGCACTCCTCTGTTTCATCGTAGTGCCATTCAAACCTTGATATCTCCTTTGCCCAGACAGGCCATCTGTCTACTCTGCGACCTTCTATCGCCTCTTTTGTTGGCCGCTCAATCTTAATATCCATAATCACCTCCGTTTGGTATAATACTTAATTATACCTGATTATGCAAGATGAGCGAAAGACCTTCGAGGATTATGGTTATACTAAAAAATATCCCTTCTGGGGCACAAAACAGTGCTGAAAGAGGCTCAATAGAATGATTAACGATAACATCCGTATATGAATTGGAGATTGATAGATTCTGGTTTGGGTGATGCTGCCTACAATATGGCGATGGACGAAGCCATTGCGATTAATGTAAGAAAGCGGAAATCACCCCCAACATTAAGATTATATGGGTGGAGAGTCTTATCCGTGAGCATCGGATCGTTCCAGAAGATAACAGATATTAATATAGAGCATTGCAGAAGCAATAACATCCCGGTAGTAAGAAGGCCTACTGGCGGTAGAGGCATCCTGCATGGAGATGAACTCACCTATAGTTTTTCCTCAAGAAAGGAGGGCCTGTTTTCAGGAGGACTCATGAATACCTATCGGCAAATAGGCATTGCACTGAAGTCCGGACTCGAAATAATCGGGGTAGCGGCGGCAATAGAGATAGAACGAAAATCAGGAAGAGATCTTATGCGGAGTCCTCTCTGCATTAAATCCAGATCATACGGTGAGATAAGCTTTAGCAATCAAAAACTTATCGGTTCTGCACAAAGGCGATGGGAGGATGGTTTTTTGCAACAGGGTTCGATACCTTATTCCATTGATTCTGAGAAGCTGACAGCAATATTTCGATTGCAGAACGCAGAGGCCGAAAAGACAAAAGTAGGTGGTTTAAGGAAGTTGCTTCCTGGTTTTAAGTTCGAGGAGTTCAAACAATCTCTTAAATTATCCTTTGAAGAGACATTCGGTATCACCTTTGTCTGCTCTCAGCCGTCTCCAGATGAAGAGGTGCTTGCCCATCTCTTGCTTTCTGAGAAATATCTGGATCCCCAGTGGACAGAGAGGATGGCGAAGAAGATCTAGTTTTATAGTAATATCGAAAGACTGAAGAGATTACTATAATACCAATATACACCTGCATGGTATATACAATGATTTGATATGCTATTAATAGTATTAGATCAATTTCTGGCATCAATAAAATCTGAGGGCCTATTATTAAGATCATTGCAAGACCCACTCCTGCAGCCACTAACATAACAACCGCATAAAATCCTATAGCGGACGGCACGGAATAGATGTATCTTATAGATTCCTCGAGCGCCCTTAGTGGCCTCGATCTGTTAAATGCTATATGAGCAATACCATAGGCAGCTATTGATAGCATGACGAGGACTAAAAAGGCGCCAGTGCTAAGAAGTGCCAGAGAGAAGAATATCTCAAGAAAATGAGCGAAGACTGCATCCATGGCCTTTACCGCTTCTGTTATGGCGAGAGTTATTCCTCTAAATATACCGAACATAAATATGGTAGCTATAAACATAATACCCACCATGAGGAAAAATACATATATTGATGAAAACAGTCTTCTACCCTCGGCAAAGAATGCCCCAAATGTGAATCTGCTGATTCCATTTAGTATGCTCTTAGCAAGAATACCCGCGGTCCCGCTGATAATAAAGACCCATAAAATAGCTATTAATACAAGGTATATGAGAAGGCTCAGTATCATAACCATCGCGACTATTAAATATTTATTCAATAACTCGAAGGCCTCTTGAATGATGCTTGCAGCATCGCCAAGCCTTAAAATTTCAGCGAAATCAAGCCCGAGCATTATAAAAGCGATGACAACAAGCATCCCCACTACAGCAAAAAAACTTACAAAACAGAAAATCCCCAATACTGAGTGAATTAGTATCAACTGCCAATTTTTGTGGACGGTATTTATGCCTTCTTTTATTGTAGAGATATAAGACATGATGAATTAAGAATAAAAAAACGGCCCTTTCTCATTTTGTGTGGGCAGTGTGGATGGTAAGAGTTCTATTGCCTGTATCCAACTATCGAAATTCCTGAATTTTCTGCTTCCATTGCTAATTCCTTCCTGTTTACTATTATGCTCCTGCCTGCCTCGACAGCAAGAACCCTTGCTCCTGCATTAATCATGGAATTAAGGGTATTAAGTCCTATGACAGGGACATCAAGTCTCATATCCTGCTGAGGCTTAGACACCTTGACGACAACTGCGTCTTCGCCCGCCAATCTGCCTCCTCGCCGTATCGCTTCATCTGTCCCCTCAATTGCCTCTATTGCCATCACGGCCTTTCTTTTTACGACTACTGTCTGGCCAATGTCTAATTTGGCAATTTCTTTCGCTATCTTCCAGCCAAATTCGATGTCTCTCCATTCCTCGTCTGCTGGAAGGTCTCTTGTCAAGACACCTTCTGGTGTAAGGAGATGCGAGCTAAAGGCAGCTGTATCTACTATGCGAATATCATCTCTTTCGAGCTCATCTGCAATTGCATTTAATATAGAGTCATCACTCATGTCTTTCAGAGAAAAAAACAGTTTCATTGCCCTGATGTCCGGAGTTATTTTCGATTTATAAAGCAGGCTCTTCGGAGTCTTTCCTGCCATTATAACTTCCTTCACGCCAAAGCCTTTCAATGCATTTATCATCTCGCCTAGTTTACCTACATTAACCCATTTTATCTCGTCGGAAACCTCATTTAACTCGAGAGAAGTAAGATTTTTAAATGCTATTGTAATTATCTTGAAACCACGCTTCTTTGCGTCACTGGCAATTATTTTTGGTAGGTCGTCCGCGCCTGCAATGATACCTATCTGCATATTCCCCTTTTATTCTCTTCTATAAACCCCACGATATATCTTGCCTCTTCTACATCTAAGAGATCTGCCCTTATCTTTTCTATGGCGTCCTTTAATCTCCTTTTTTCTCTAAAAAGGATTTTATAGACCTTTTTCAGGTTGTTTATGGTCTCTTCAGAAAAACCATGTCGCTTAAGTCCAATAATATTGAGCCCATATATTCTTGCACGGGCGCCAGATGCTATTGTATATGGGGGGACATCCCGCCCTACGCCGCTAAAACCACCCACCATAGAATAGGCGCCTATTCTACTGAACTGATGAACTGCCGCCATACCTCCTATCACTACAAAGTCTTCCACAACGACATGCCCTCCAAGGGTCGTTGCATTTGCCATAACAATAGAACTTCCTACTTTACAATCATGTGCTATATGGACATATGCCATGAGAAAGTTTGAATCTTTGATCTCTGTCAGTCCATCTCCTTGCACTGATGCCCTGTGAATTGTTATATACTCCCTTATAATATTCTTCTTTCCGATCTTCACTCCTGTCTTTTCATCTTTATACTTCAGGTCTTGCGGAGAAAGTCCGATGGAGGTAAAAGGATAGATAATGCACTCTTCTCCTATCTCTGTAGCTCCCTCAACAACCACATTAGACATGAGTTTTGTGCCCCGCTTTATGGTAGCACCTTCACCTATAATGCAAAATGGACCTATATGAACATCTTCATCGATTTCTGATCTCGAGCTCACTATTGCTGTTTTGTGTATCTCTCTTGCCATTCATCCCCCTATAATTCTTCGTCGGCAATCATTACAATAAATTCTGCTTCTGTTGTTAACCTGTCACCGACAAAGGTATTGCCCGAAAACTTCCAGACATTGCCCCTTGTCTGTGTAACCTGTATTTCAAGTCTGAGCTGGTCCCCTGGCAAAACAGGTCTTCTAAACTTCACTTTCTCTATACTCATAAAATATACGGTCTTCTTCCCCTCTGTCCTTGATGATTTAAATGCGAGTATGCCTGCTGCCTGCGCCATCGCTTCCACGATTAAAACCCCGGGCATTATAGGGTTATCAGGAAAATGCCCCTGAAAAAATGGTTCATTGATGGTTACATTCTTAATACCCACTACCCTGTTATTAGGTTCTAACTCTATTACCCGGTCAACAAGCAAAAAAGGATATCTGTGAGGAAGCAGAGACAAGATTTCTTTAGTATCGACCATTTTGCACTTTCCTAAATATATTCACCGGCGATTGATTTATATTGACTCAGCTATTTTCTACCTGAATAATCCTCTCTTCTAATTCTCTTATTTTTTTATTTAGCTCCGGCAGCTTCAAAAACAGGGCACTTGACCTTAGCCATTCTCTGTGGGGCATCAAAGGACACCCAGAATATATACCTCGACTCACATTACCTATTACTCCTGCCTTTCCCCCGATCATTGCGCCTGACTCTATGGTAACATTGTCTGAAACCCCTGCTTGTCCGCCAATCGCTACATTATCACCTATCTCTGAACTCCCACCTACTCCCACCTGGGCCGTCAATATAATATTTTGGCCTAGATTCACATTATGCCCTATCTGGACGAGATTGTCTATTTTTGTGCCCCTTCCAATCAAGGTATTCCCCGTTGTCGCTCGGTCAATAGTCGCATTAGCGCCAATTTCTACACTATCTTCTACTTTTACAGTGCCGACCTGAGGTATCTTATGATGAATGCCATCTTCAAATACATACCCGAAGCCATCAGAACCTATAACAGCGCCGGCATGAATTATGACCCTGTTACCGATAGTAATGTCTTCCCTGATCGTCACATTTGGATATATCAAACAGTCATTTCCTATAATACTATTTTCACCAATAAATACTCCTGGATGAATAACCGTTTCAGAACCAATCTTTACGCCACTAGCTATATATGCGAAAGGATAGATGGTGGCATTTTGCCCGATAATGACATTATCCGAAATAAATGCCTTTTCACTGATGCCTTTGTGTCGAGAGGTTTTAGTGTAAAAGAAAGAAAGGAGTTTTGCAAATGCGTAGTGGGGATTTTTAGTCTTTATCTGCGGTTTTTCTATCCCGGCAACAGACTCTTTTACTATTACTGCTGATGCCTTGCTGTCTTTAAGTCTTTTCAGCCACTTTGTGCTTGCAAGATATGTAATATCTCTCTCTTTTGCATCAGAAATACCAGAGACCCCTGCTATCTCTACTTCTTCATCTCCGGCAATCTCACCGTTTATTATCTCTGCAATCTCCCTTAGCTTCATAACTCACCACATATCAAGCCTGTTCAGCATTTTAACTGCCTTTTTGCCACACCTCGTTGTGTCGCTTTATCACTCTGCAAGTGATATCAATATTCTCTCTAACATATAAAATAAGGCCATCGCCACGTTCAAATATTAAAGTATATCCTTCCTCCATGGCAATCTCATTAATAATACCCCTCATCGCCTCTAATATTTTAGCTGTTGCCTCTCTTTCCTTTTCTCTGATCTCAGCACGGAAGTCCGTTATCATCCTTTGATACTCCATAATGAAGCGTCTGATCTCGTCTTCTATTTTCTTCTTTGCTTCTGGAGATAGTATAGCCGCTTTTTTTTCTAATTCAGCCTGGCGATTCTCGATATCCCGCCCTTTTTCTTTAATAACTTCCTCTTTTGATCTGACCATAGACTCTAAATTAGCCAATGCTTCTTTGCCTGCGTCGGACTCATTTAGTGCCCTGAAGAGATCAATAACGCCTACCTTTACAGGCTCAGCAGCAAATCCTTTGGACATCATGCCTGGCAGAGACATGAAAAGTCCTACAACAATAAAGACCAAAAAAATTTTCATCCCTGTTCTCCTTTGTATAATATTTATTATATTAGACATCCTGCGCTTTATAGGATACCTTTTAGTTCACAATTGGAGCAACTTTCTATAGGCCCGTCCCACTCTCCTTTAAAAAGGCGCTCCAATTGTGAATTCTAGCCTGCTTCGGTCTTCGCCTGGCTTAGGGGATATATTATACCCCCATTCAATCCTTATAGGTCCTATAGGTGATATCCATCTCACACCGACACCTGTGGTATATCGTAGATCACTCCCAAAGGCCGGCCCTGAAGCATATGCCCTTCCAGCATCAAAAAAGGCAACCCCTTTCAAATTATGCTCGGCTAAGATAGGGAATATATACTCTGCATTAAATACAATTTTACTCTTTCCTCCCTCTGGTTCCCCGGTACCGGGGTCTATTGGCCCTGCCTCACCAAATCCGAGACCGCGAACCGTATGAATCCCTCCAACATAAAACCTCTCATAAAGTGGGAGTTCTTTATCAAATAGTCCGGTTGCATACCCTATCCGTCCGCGCAAATGGATAGTGGCATCTCCAAAGACGGGGAAAAACCAGCCTGAATCAAAGACCCCTCTAAAGAAACCGGTGTCCCCACCAAGACCTGCAATCGTCGTGGTTACCATATTTCTAGATCCCTCTCTGGGGGCAATAATGCTATCCCTGGTATCCCTTCCCCCTGACATGGTTATACTGCTTGTGACCCTTGTGCCTTCCTGTTCCCTTATATCCCGGCCGGCACGGGGGTCTACATTAAATATTACTACATTTTCATACCTGTATGCTATGGATGCACCCCAGTATTCCCAGAATCCCTTCCCAAACGACATCCTTGCCCCGGTTGCCCTCCTGTCAAAGAGGGCAAACTCCCTTTCTGTTCTGTGGATATCCACACCAAAAGATATCGGCCTCTCCATAAACCATGGTTCCTTGAAGGACAACTCATAGAGGACTCTCCTCTCGCCAAGTTCGGCTCGCAATCTTATTTGATGTCCTCGGCCGAATAAATTCCTCTCCGCTACATCTGCCATTGCGATAAAACCATCTATATTGCTATAGCCGCCACCAATACTAAAAAATCCTGTTGGCATCTCTTCTACTTCTATATGAATGTCAATTAAGTCCTCTGGTACTGGAACTGTTGAAACATCTATTGTCTCGAAAAACCGGAGATCAAGCAAGCTCCTATGACTTTCTCTTAATTTAGCGGCACTGAAGACATCTGCTTCATCAAGCAGCAGCTCCCTTCTTATAACATGGTCTCTTGTCGTTACATTCCCAGATATTGTTATTCTTCCGACTCTGTGCACACCTCCTTCGCTCACCCTGTAAATAATCTTTATTTCCTTTTTCTCTTCATCAATCGTGATATCTGGAAAAACAGAGGCAAAGGGGAATCCATTATTAGCATAATGACTTATGACGGCGCTGATATCTTCTCGTAATATCTCTTTACTGAAGACCATCTGCGGAGAGAGTCTTATAAGCCCTTGGAGTTCTTCGGTCGAAAATGCCTCATTGCCAGAAATCTCGACAGAGGAGACCCTGAACTGCTCGCCTTCGACAATCTGGATACTAATCATCAGGCCTTTTCTGTCTTCGGTCAGCTCGATCTCCGGTTCTTTAACAATGACTTGTATATACCCGTGATTATGGTAAAGGGCCTTTATCCTCTCTATGTCGGCCCTCATTATGTCTCTGCTGAAATGCCCCCCACCAAGAATAAATGAGAGTATACCATGTTCAGTCGTCTCCATCACGCCCCGAATCTTCCTCATAGATAAGGCTTTATTGCCTCTTATCTCTATATCTTTTATCCTCACCCTCTGCCCTTCGTCTATCTGGAATGTCACCGAAACTTCGCCTTCTCTTATCGTCTTTGTAACAGGCACTACCCTGGCAAGGTAGTAACCTTTATATTCATAAAATGCCCTCAATCGTGCAGCATTATCCTTAATAAGGGTAATATCTGCTGTAGCGCCAGGAGCCAAGACTATTCTCTTTTTTAGTGCAGAATCGTCGAATCTATTGTTCCCCTGAAAATCAATCCATGCAATAACAGGGGTTTCTTTGACGACATATATAACCCTTATTCCTCCCTCGAAGGGCTCCACCTCAACCCAGACATCATCAAAATGACCCAGTTTGTATATGGCCCTTATGTCATCCGATAGTTTTCTCTGGCAAAGGATTTCTCCGATCTCTTTGGATATCGTTTCTCTTACTGCCCTCTCCCCTATACGTGTTAGCCCATCTATCTCTATAGCCGTCACAATAGGGAGTTCTTCAGCATCGGATGTCTCGAGTGATACACCAATTAATAATGTGATTACTAAAAATACTACGACCACTCCCATTATCTTTTCCTGCATATCTTGCCTACGTATAAATAAAAAATAGGACCCCTTCTGGCGCCCCTGTAAAATATACCTATCGGAAGCCTTCCTATAACACCAAACCACAAACTATCAATATAATAACACAATAATAACACACTTTATATGCTATCCGTAAAAACCAATAACTACTCAGGTATTCAGAATTCAGAATAGAATTTCAGGTTCTTCTCCAAAAATTGTAGTTATCCACAAGGTAGTGTAGCCCTTTATGGGCGTAGACGATTTTAGGCGTAAACAACGGGGACAAGCCCCTATACTACCTACTAAATTCATCAAGGTAGTGTAGCCCTTTATGGGCGTAATTAGATATCAAATTCATTTTCAAGTTTCAGGCATTCTATGAAAGGTAGTATTCAATATTCAATATTCAGAGTTCTGATGTCCTCTGACCATTGAATAAATCCGTTGTGGGTTAAAGTACAAAGCTCGCTCAAGACGAATTTTCTACAGATTTCGGGGATTCGTATTTTTACGGGCATAAAGCCCTACACTACCTAATCTCTACTAAATTTGGAGAAGAACCGAATTTCGATATGCTTCAAAAAGCTTGCTAACTTCTGATGTAACTACTCAGGTAGTCAGAACTCAGGATTCAATAATATAGAGAACTTCCTTAGCCGCATTCTGAATACTGAATACTATATTCTGACTACCTGAGTAGTTACAAAAAAGTGGAATGGATTTTATGCCTATTATGCCTATATTGTAACGCAGGCACTGAATTTAAGCAAAGAAGTAGACCGTAAACCATGAGATTCTGTTATAATATAAATATGACAAATGAGTACGCAATTGGTGTAGACATTGGTGGCACCAATATAAGGGCAGCCTTAATCAATATTAAAGGAGAGGTTAGATCAAAAATCAAAGAGCTTACAGGCAACAATCCTTTTGCAGTACTCCATAAAGTAACAGATCCTCTGTATGGTCAATATTCAGAAAAGATTTGTGGCATAGGGATTGCTGTAGCAGGAGTTATTGACCAAGATGCCGGTGTAGTCTTAAATTCGCCCAATATTTCCACCCTTACAGGAGTAAATTTGAAATCTGTTATCCGAGATAGATATAATGCCCCTGTTATTGTAGAAAACGATGCCAATACTGCAGCCTATGGAGAAAAGTTTATCGGAGCAGGGAGGAATTTTAAGAATTTTGTTGTTCTCACGCTGGGCACCGGTATCGGTGGAGGGATAATAATTAACAATAGATTATTGCCAGTAGCTGCCGAAGTGGGGCATATGAGTATAAATACTAATGGGCGATCATGCGCCTGCGGAAATAAGGGGTGTCTTGAATCATACGCATCAGCAACTGCTATTACAGGAAATGCAATCTCTATGATAGAGAAAGGCAGCTGTAGCATATTGAAAAATCTCTATGGTGGTAATTTTTACAGAATTAACACAGAGGACATTTATAGGGTTGCCCTCGAAGGTGATCCCCTGTCAAAAACTGTTCTTAAGTCAGGCGGCAAAAGTCTCGGTATAGGCATTGCCAACCTCATAAACACTTTGAGTCCTGACGCAATTATTCTTACAGGTGGGCTTTTAGGTTCCTGGAATATTTATATTGATTCCGCAATACAAGAGGCATCAAAAAGGGCATTCAAAGAGCTTTACCAAAGAGTAAGTATTGTCCCCTCCTCATTAGGGGATGACGCTGGAATTGTGGGTGCTGCGATGCTGGTATTTGAGAAATGCCAAAAAATATAAGAAACTTTTCGATAATAGCCCATATAGACCACGGAAAATCTACCCTTGCAGATAGATTATTGGAGGTTACAGGGGCGTTGAGCTCAAGGGAGATGATGGAGCAAGTTCTCGATTCTATGGATCTGGAAAGGGAAAAAGGTATTACTATAAAAGCACGTGCGGTAAGGCTGAAATACACTGCTGATGATGGAAGCGACTACATACTTAATCTGATTGATACCCCTGGTCATGTGGACTTTTCCTATGAGGTGTCAAGAAGCCTTGCCTCGTGTGAGGGAAGTCTTTTAGTAGTTGATGCCATGCAGGGAGTAGAGGCACAGACTCTTGCTAACGCATATCTTGCAGTTGAGAATCATCACGAAATAATACCAGTCATTAACAAGGTAGATTTGCCAGGTGTAGAAACAGATAGGATTAAAGAACAGATAGAAGATGCCATTGGCATAAGCTGCTCCGAGACCATTTTAGCGAGCGCAAAAGAGGGCATAGGTATAAAAGAGATACTGGAGGCAATTGTTAAGAAAATACCTCCTCCAGGAGACACTGACGAGAAACCATTGAAGGCATTAATCTTTGATTCATGGTTTGACCCTTATCAAGGCGTTGTAATCCTTGTCAGGGTCTTTGAAGGGATAATAAGGCCGGGCATAAAGATAAAGCTGATGGCCACAGGCAGATTATATGAGGTTTTAAAAAATGGTGTCTTTACGCCTAAAATGGAGGACGTGCCACAGCTATCTGCTGGCGAGATTGGATATGTAATTGCTGGAATAAAGAATGTTGACGACACAAAGATAGGCGATACCATCACAAATGCAAATGCTCCTGCAGATAAACCCCTTGCTGGATACAAAGAAGTAAAGCCGATGGTCTTTTGCGGTCTCTATCCAGTCGAAACTCATCAGCATGAGGTACTGAAAGTAGCCCTCGAAAAACTGAGATTAAACGATTCCTCTTTCGGTTTCGAGCCCGAGACATCCTCAGCCCTCGGTTTTGGCTTTAGATGCGGATTCCTTGGGGCTCTTCACATGATGATAATAAAAGAGAGGCTCGAAAGGGAATTCGACCTTTCCCTTATAAGTACAGCGCCAACAGTAGTATATAGAGTAACAGATACGCGAGGCAACGAAATATATATAGACAACCCGAGCAGTCTTCCGGAAAGATTTACAAGGATAAAAGAACCGTATGTTAAAGTGGCCATCTTTACTCCGCAAGCATACATCGGGCAGATATTGGAGCTCTGTCAGGAAAAACGTGGTATCCAAAAAGAGTTCACATATATAAGTAAAGACAGGATAGTGGTTGTATACGAGATGCCCCTGAATGAAATAGTATGGGATTTTTACGACAGGCTTAAATCTGCTTCAAAGGGATATGCATCAATGGATTATGAGTTTATAGGATACATAGAATCGAAGCTCACTAGAATGGATATATTACTAAATGGCGAATCAGTAGATGCCCTCTCTTTGATTGTTCATAAAGACAAGGCATATCATAAAGGCAGACAGCTTGTGGAAAAACTCAGAGAAGTTATACCAAGACAGTTGTTCGAAGTCGTCCTGCAGGTTACCATAGGTGGAAAGGTAATAGTGAGGGAAAGCATTAGGGCATTAAGGAAAAATGTCATCGCAAAATGCTACGGAGGGGATGTAACCAGAAAGAGAAAGCTCCTCGAAAAACAGAAAGAAGGCAAAAAAAAGATGAAACAGATTGGCAAGATAGAAATTCCTCAAGAGGCATTTCTATCTATCTTGAAAATTAAGGAATAGAAGAGATTATGGGTGCAATCAGGTATAACACTTAAATGTAAAAATCAAAGATTAAAAATCAAAATTACATATTAAACTACAAAATTATTTGCCTTAAAACATTTTGCATTTTAATACTTGATTTTTAAATTATATTAGGAGGTGCAGACCTTAGTGGCAGAGAAGAGTAAAATATGGGAACATGTAAAGACGATTATCATTGTTCTGGTAATCGCCCTTTTCATCAGAGAATTTGTTGTGCAGGCATTTAAAATTCCTTCAGGCTCCATGATCCCCACGCTCTTAATAGGGGATCACCTACTGGTGAATAAGTTTATATACGGGACAAAAATACCATTTACCGATAAAAGGATCCTTATTCTTAGAGAACCTGAAAGAGGTGATATTATTGTTTTTAGGCACCCTGAAAACACCGGCAGGAACTTCATAAAAAGGATTATTGCTGTTGGAGGCGATGTAATTGAGTCGAGGGAAGGAATAGTATTCATTAACGAAGAACCTACATATGAACCATTTGTGAATGGTATAAATAATCTTTCGCAAACAAGCACGAAGGCAACGGGCAATTTTGGTCCATACCTCATCCCAGAAGGGAAGTTTTTTGTCATGGGAGACAATAGAGGGCGGAGTTATGATAGCAGGCACTGGGGGTATGTGAGCAGAGACAACATAAAGGGAAAGGCCTTTATCATATACTGGTCGTGGAATGATGTAGAAAATTCCTTGAGATTTGAAAGAATAGGGGATGCAATATACTAAACCCGTCTTTAACAACCGATGAAGTCGTAAAAAGTCGTCATTCTCGTTTGTCCTGTCATTCCGACTTGTTCGGAATCTGTCTTTTCGAACGACTCTGTCGAAATGACGAACCTAAAGACAGATTCCGAACGGGCTGGAAGGGGAGGGCTTTTTGGAGAAGAACCTAAAATGTTTACAGGACTAATAATAGAACTGGCAGAAGTGAAAGCCATAGAGAAAAGGACTGACAGTGCAAAACTGTCCATAAAAAGTAGTAATGCCGTAAACGACGCTGTTGTTGGTGATAGCATTGCTATAAACGGCGCATGTCTTACAGTGATAGGTATTGATAGAAATATCCTCTCTTTTGATGTCTCGTATGAAACATTAAAAAGTACGAATTTAGGAGACCTTAAAAGGGGCGAAAAGGTAAACCTTGAACCATCTCTGAGGATAGACTCTAAATTGGGTGGACACTTTGTTGCAGGTCATATCGAGAGAATAGGGAGGATAAAGACAAAAACACCTGTCAGTAATGCTATAAGGATTGAAATTGAAGCTCCATATGATGTATTAAAGTATCTCGTCGAAAAAGGGTCTGTGGCTGTAGATGGTGTAAGTCTTACAGTTGTGAGTGTCTCAAAAAATACCTTCAGTGTAGTAATTATCCCACATACCGCAAAAATAACAACCATTGGATCAAAAAACATTGGAGATACAGTGAATCTTGAACCTGATATCCTTGCAAAATATGTGGCGAAATTCCTACTTCTAAACAAAGATAATGACCTTCCCTTACTGTCAACCTTAAAGAAATCAGGCTTTGTCTCTTAAGAAGGCACTGGGGTCAGGTCTTGAAATATCAGTTATTCAATATTTTAAAAGGTTATTCCTGTCTTTATCTGTTCTGAATATCTTATTTTTTGCGTTACCTCTTGAGGTTATGCGGTATAAGGCTCCATGGTATTCTATTCGCAAAGGTCTCGCCATAAATTATTATATTTAATCCATATCTTATATTTCTTATATTTCAAAACCTGACCCCATGGCGTTTGGCCACAACAGTTAATGGAAGATGCTGACATAGCCAGGCAACAGCTTTCTCAAGACGTTTGGTTGCCCTGGCATAGGGACGTATAAACATTGACCTCAACAGATTCTTTAGAGTAAAAGATTTGCTTGAGTTTGTACCAGACATAGCTTAAAATACCTGTGGGGATTATCACTGACATATGATTACTCCTTTCTTAAGAATAGTTTGTTTGGTAACTCCCTATTCTTCCGGAGAAATCTATGTTTGTCAATCCCTACTTTTTCTCTGCTCTAACCGTAGAAAATGGGAGAAGAACCAGAACATTCTGTCGGTAGTTACCTCTTTGGGTAATGTGATGAGGCAATCCAGCTGCAACTATTATTGTTGTAGATCGTAAAATACATTTGACCCCCTATCGTCATTTAAAATTGACCCCCAAAGAAACTATAATCTCCTTTCTACAACAAACAGAAAGGAGGTATAAAAAGGGGTGATAAGCGTGTACAAGTGGCAACAGG
>JAJOKM010000114.1 GCA_021129835.1 Thermodesulfovibrionales bacterium
TACGGGCATAAAGCCCTACACTACCTAATCTCTACTAAATTTGGAGAAGAACCAACATTCATTTCTTTGGAGGAATGGAAGCTTACAATTTCACCCAATTTAAAGAATGGAGTGATATGTCAGTGACAATCCTCAAGAGTATCTTAAGCTATGCATGACATAAAATCAACCCTCCTTAAAAATAGATACGCCGAAATGTTAAAATATCTGGATGTCGATTCGCGAATTAATAATTGAAGGCGCAAGGCAGAACAACCTCAAAGGCATTAATCTGAGACTTCCACATAACAAGGTTATAGCAATTACAGGGGTTTCCGGATCGGGCAAGTCTTCCCTCGCCTTTGAGACTATCTTTGCTGAGGGGCAGTGGAGATTCATAGAATCGCTATCGACTTACGCCAGGCTATTTCTGGAGAAATTGGAGAGACCTGATCTGGATGCGATACATAATATAAGGCCCGCAATAGCGCTCCAGCAGAAAAACCCTATCAAAGGGTCTCGCTCCACTGTCGGCACACTCACAGAGCTGTATGATCTATTCAGGGTCTTATATTCTAAGGTTGCCGTTCCATATTGCCCGAAATGCGGAAAAGAGATAAGGATGTGGGATTCATCCCAGATAGTATCTGAACTCTTAGAGAGATACGCCGATGAAAAAGCAATTATCACATTTAAGACAGATGAGTCGTTAAAGACACTACGGCAGAGGGGCTTTCAGCGGGCATGGTTTAATAATGAAATAAGGGATATTTCAGACCTCGAATTTAAGGCATCGACCATCGGCCATCAGCCTTCTATCGAAGTTGTCCTCGACAGGCTCATAATAAGAGGCGAGCCGAGATTAGCTGACTCTATAGAGACGGCGTGGAAGGAAGGGAAAGAGAGCCTAAAGGTTATAGTTTTTAAAGAGGCAGAGACAGATTCGCCACTTGCGCCCCGCTGTCAGTTATTGCCTCTGAGATTTTCTGCACGAAATTCCTGTGACGACTGCAATATAGAACTCCCAGAACCCTCTCCAGCAATGTTTTCATTTAACCACCCATTATGTGCATGCCATGAATGCAAGGGATTCGGCAATATCCTCATCCACGACGAAGACCTCATAGTGCCGCACAGGTATCTTTCTCTGGCTAATGGCGCTATAGGATTCTGGGAAAAACCAGGATATATCTGGTGGAAGGAGCAGATGATTAAAGGCGCTAAAAAGAGCTCTATAGACATAGACAAGCCATATAATGAATTGGGACAGAAAGAGAGAGATACGCTATTCAGTGGCAATCAACACTTCTATGGTATAAATGACTTCTTTGGAGAGTTAGAAAACAAGAGGTATAAACTACATGTACGGGTGCTGCTTAGCAGATATAGAAGCCCTGTCACCTGCCCGGCCTGCAGAGGAAAAAGACTCAGTGAAGACGCCCTTGCGTTTAAGATAGGAGGCATGTCCATAGCAGAGCTATCCAGTCTGCCTATATCTCAAGTCTTACAATTCATAGAAGCGGTTCAATTATCACCAATGCAAAGGGAAATTGCAAAAAATATCATTGCACGAATCAGTACAGGGCTTAAATTTCTTGAGCGCGTCGGTCTGGATTACCTTACCCTTAACAGGCAGGCAAAGACACTCTCTGGAGGCGAATATCAAAGGGTTAATCTATCTAATCAGCTCTCCTCAGCGCTCACAGGTACCCTCTATGTCCTTGATGAGCCTACGATAGGTCTCCACCCGCGGGATACGAGACGAATTATAGAAGTGATGCGAGAGATATCCTCCCTCGGCAATACAGTAATCGTTGTAGAACATGACAAAGACATAATATCAACGAGTGACTGGATAGTAGAATTAGGACCAGGCGGAGGGCACTCAGGTGGTGAGGTAGTATTTTCAGGGCCTACCGATGAGTTTCTTGGCACAGACACACCGACTGCAAAATATATTAAAGAGAGCGGGATTAGTAAAGAAGAAAAGACCACGGCAAAGTTTCAATTTCTCAGGCCCGGACACTTAACCCTTTGCGGCGCGACTGGAAACAATCTCAAAAATATAAACCTTACGATCCCACTAAGAACGCTTACAGTTATTACAGGTGTGTCGGGTTCTGGCAAAAGCAGTCTCGTTGTCGATACATTTTATCTTGCACTGGCGAGGCACTTCAGAACCGGACAGAGACATCCGCTGCCATATAAAGAGATAGATGGTCTCGAGAAAATTAAGGGAATCAGGCTCATTGATCAGACACCTATCGGAAAGACCTCAAGGTCAAATCCAGTAACATACCTCAAAATATTTGATTCAATAAGGAGTCTTTTTGCCAAACAACCTGAAGCAAGGGCACATGGTTACGCCGCTGGTCTCTTTTCATTCAATATAGCAGGGGGCAGATGCGAGACATGCAAGGGAGAGGGCTTCCAAAAGATGGAGATGTATTTTTTTGAGGATATATTTATAAAGTGTGAGGATTGTAAAGGCAAAAGATACAAGGAAGATATACTGAGGGTTACCTGCAGAGGTAAAAATATCGGTGATGTCCTTGAGATGACAGTGGATGAGGCGTTGGAGTTCTTTTCTGAAATGACAGAGATAAACCAGCGGCTTAAACTGCTAAAAGAGATCGGTCTCGGTTATCTGCGACTTGGGCAGCCCGTCACAACACTCTCAGGAGGAGAGTCGCAGAGACTCAAAATCTGTGCAGAATTACTATATCCGGGAACTAAGAGATTAGGTTCAGAGATTGCTAAAAAGAATTATTTATATATACTCGATGAACCGACAGTGGGACTCCACCACAATGATATATTGATGTTTATGAGAGTCATAAAAAAATTGATCGATGCTGGCAATACGGTGCTCCTTATCGAGCATAACCTCGATGTGGTAGGACAGGCTGACTGGATTATTGACCTCGGGCCAGAAGGGGGAGAGAAAGGGGGTCATATAATATTTGAAGGGACGCCTGAAGAGTTACGGCATGTTGCAAACTCCTATACCGGTCAATATCTCAAAGAATACTCTCAAAGACCTTATCAAAGAATGAGGAATCTATACAAAACCTGATCTCCAGATACAAGATATTCTCTGGAGTATCTAATTCCCTGAGCTTTACCATATCCTTTTCAGTTGCCACCAGAAAATCACAATTTAGCCTCCTAAACTGCTTCTTGAGCCAACGCAGATCTCCTCCAGTATATCTATGGTGGTCCCTGAATGTCTTAAACCCTGACACCTCCCCGCCAATGGACAAAACCGTCTCTCTGAAGGATTCTGGATTTGCTAAGCCGCAGAAGGCATAAATCCTTTTGCCTCTTAAGACCTCTTGTGGGACTTCGCTTCCTCTAATGCCTCTGACTTTGAGTATCTTGCATTCAGAGAAATAGAGAGGCGCCTCTCTGTTAATACCTTTGAGCTCATCTGATAATGCTTCATTTTGAGCCTTCGTTATAACAAATATGTCAGCCCCCTTTAATTCTTTAAGTGGCCCTCTCAATGGCCCCATAGGAAGCATCTTTCTGTTTCCAAACGGATCTAATCCATCAATTAGCACGATGTCTAAGTCTCTGTAAAGTCTCCAGTGCTGAAATCCATCATCGAGAATGAAGATAACAGGCAGATAATTAAATGGCTGACTATCTGAATTGGCGAGGGCTAAATTCTGGAGGGCAAACATTCCTCCTTCGTACCTATCGGCGCATTTCACGACTACAACATCTTTCAGCCTCTCTGCTATTAGGAGGGGTTCGTCGCCAAATAGAAGTGAAGGAGCAGTAGAGTTTTTGGGCGATGGAGTAACAAGACATGGCCTCTTTGCCTTCCCCTTATACCCGCGTGTCAATATTATCGGGTTAAAACCCCTCTTCTTTGCCTCTTCCGCAATTGCGATAGTCGCCGGTGTCTTTCCAGTCCCCCCGACTACCATATTGCCAATGCTGATGACTTTATAGGGGAGTCGTCTCTGAATAGAGAGAGAATGCCGCTTTTTTATCGAATAACCAATGTAGTATAAAGATTCAAGAATTTTCATCTTAAATATCCATCGATTATCTCCATTGCCCTCTCTGTTGCACCAGCGTTCTTCTCATAAAGTCCTCTAGCAGCCTTGCCCATAGACGACATCTTCTCTGGCGAACCAATGAGTTCGACCAGAAATCGGTAGAGGTGATGAGGGTCTGTCCTTATAGCGCCCCCAACTCTATAAAAGTCATCGATAAAAGGGAAATTATCCATGTGCGGGCCACAGATGATAGCCTTTCCCCAATAGGCAGGCTCGAGTGGATTCTGACCGCCATGTTTAATAAAACTCCCGCCCACGATCGCGACACTACATGCGCCATAAACAGAGGCGAGTTCTCCTACGGTATCGAGAATGACAATTATTCCAGATTTTTTGACTCCGGTATGCTGTCCCTCGCCCTCTAAAGACCAAGACCGCTTTATATATTTTAGCCCGCTGCCCTTTATCAGTCCTTCTACCTCTCTGAATCTCTCCGGATGTCTCGGCGCAATAATGAGATTAGCCTCAGGAAAGGTGGCCCTTAATACTTTATAGGCGTTGATTATTAAATCCTCTTCTGTCTTATGTGTGCTCCCGGCAACTATAATAGGCCCACTTAATATCTTTGTCCACTC
Organism: Thermodesulfovibrionales bacterium; assembly: GCA_021129835.1. GTDB lineage: Bacteria > Nitrospirota > Thermodesulfovibrionia > Thermodesulfovibrionales > Dissulfurispiraceae > JAJOKM01. The sequence continues at coordinate 4,625 of JAJOKM010000114.1, forward strand.
CGGCACAGAGGTGGAAGGAGATGTGTCGAATTTAAAATTGCCAATTACCTTAACCTTCCCAGGTTCTGCACCCAGCGTTTTTATCCTGTCAGCGTATAATTCATTCTGCATGCAGAGCAGGCTAATATCTTTCAGGACACCTTTTATAAAAAACCTCAGCCTTTTATACCCTCTAAAAGACTTCACTGATATCCTCCCGTTCATCAATAACACAGGGACCTGACTGCCAAATATCCGGATAATATTTGGCCATAGCTCTGTCTCCATGACAATGAATATCGCTGGCTTGAAATGGCTGAAGGCGTTCTTTATCGCAAATGGCAGGTCAAAGGGAATATAGATGACCGTTGCAGAGTTGTTCGCCCTCTCCTTGGCAACCTTTTGTCCCGTGTCCGTAACGGTCGAGATGATAATCTCGGCTGATGGGTATCTATCCCTTATTTTTTGGATCAGAGGAACTGCCGTAATAACCTCCCCGACAGAGACGGCATGGATCCATATTCGGGCATCAGATTGATGAGTAGTGCGAGATGAAGGATAGATCCCGAATCTCTCCTTAACCCATCGTCTCCTTAGGGCGCCTGACCGTTTTAGATACTCAAAAGGTGCTAAAGCAGAGGTGGCAATAAAATATATTATGGAGTAGATTGAATAATACATCGCAATATAAAGATTGTAGACTGCATTGATCAATAACGACTAACTAAACTGCCGTCGAAGAGAATATCTGCAGGTCATATAACTTCTTATAAATCCCCCCGGTCTTTAAGAGTTCATCATGAACTCCAATCTCCACTATACTGCCATTTTCTAAGACTATAATCCTATCTGCATTCTTTACAGTGGAGAGTCTGTGGGCGATAACAAAGGTCGTTCGGTCTCTTATAAGCGCATCTATAGCCATCTGGACCATCATTTCGGACTCTGCATCCAAGGCAGATGTCGCCTCATCAAGTATCAGGATCGAGGGATTCTTCAGTATAGCCCTTGCTATAGAAATCCTCTGTCTCTGTCCACCAGAAATCAGGACACCACCTTCTCCTATAATAGTGTCATACCCTTCCGGGAGCTCAAGTATAAAGTCGTTGGCATATGCCGCCTTTGCTGCATTGATTATATGCCCATCAAAGACATCCGGACTACCAAAGACTATGTTTGCCCGGACCGTATCGTTAAAAAGGATGATATCCTGGCTTACGAGCCCAATCTGCTGCCTCAACGACTGGAGGCTGACATCAGCAATATTAACGCCATTGATATAGATTGCGCCATCTCTGGGGTCATAAAATCTCGGTATAAGATCGACAAGAGTCGTCTTGCCTGCACCACTTCTGCCGACAATGGCAACAATCTCTCCTTTTTTGACAGAAAAGCTCAGGTTGCTAAGGACATCTCTTTTTGAACCAGGATAGCTAAAAGATACCTTCCTAAATTCTATCTGATCCCGCAATGGTCCCATATGCCCTTTGCCGTTCGTTTCCACCTCTTTATCAAGCAATTCATCAATCCTCTCGAGCGATGCCTTCGACTGCTGGATACTACTATGTGCCGCCGCAAGTCTCTTGGCAGGTGCGTAAACCATAAAAATGGCAGTCAGAAAGGCAAAAAACTGCCCTGGTGTTATGATTCCCTGTATTACGAGCCACCCGCCATACCACAAGACAGACGCAATTCCGAATCCACCAATCACCTCCATTATTAATGTGGTCAACCCTGTAAGCCTCGTGGCACGCATCAGCTCCTGATAGTACGAGCGGTTTCTCTTCATAAACAGCTTATTGAGCACGCCCTCTTTGCCAAAGACCTTGACCATTTTTATGCCAGAAATCGTCTCTGAGAAGAATTCAGTTATTAGTGATATCTTTTTCTGTGCCTCCGTACTAACATTTTTAAGCCTTATTCCAACGCGTTTAACGCTGTAAAATGCAAAGGGAAGAACGACAATAGCTATAAGAGCTAGGTCCCATCTCATATAAAAGGCAACACCGATCAAGACGATTACCGTCGTCCCTGAGATAAACATATCCTTAACCGCCTGTGCCAGAAATTGCTGCAATTGTCCGGCATCGTTTATTGCCCTTGATAGCATGGCACCTGAAGACTCCTTTTTAAACTCATTTATTGGCAAAAATAGCAGATGCCCATACAAGGCGTTTCTTATATCCCTTACGACCTTGGCGCCTACAGACAACATTAGATATGCCTGAAAAAAGGCGAGGCATCCTCGCGCTACGAACAGCCCAAGCACTGCAATCGGCAAGATGATCAAGAGTGTTGTATCCTTTCCCAAGAATACCTCATCGAGCGCTGGTTTAACGAGCCACGCAAGTGCGCCAGTCATCCCTGAAACAATCAGGCTTAAAATGGCTACGAGTGCCAGCCTGCTCCAGTAAGGCTTGACAAGAAGTATCATTCTCTTAAACATTGCTCTATTTTCCTCTGAAGGGTATGCACGAGACTTGCGCTTGCAGTCTCATAATTCTTCTGCGATTTCTGCTACCCTAAGTGATGCCTTTTTATCCATAAATTGGTCGCTAACTGCATTTATTTGTGACATCATTTCATCTCTATATCCTGAGTCATCTATGATTTTAGTTATCTCTGTCACGATATTTCTCTCATTAGCATCGCCCTGCAATAGCTCTTTAATACGAAACCCGGAATACTGTGACCCCAAATTATCGAGTATGACATTTACAAGGGATATATGCCTCACCTTAACAACAAGCCTGCCGATAAAATAGGTTATCGGAGAAAGCTTATATACCACTACCATCGGCGCCTTTAAGAGGGCCGCCTGAAGTGTGGATGTCCCTGATGCAATAACCCCTATGTCTGATGCGAGCAAGGACTTCACAGACTGGCCGTCCAACGGCAATATGCCAGTCGCCATACCTCTAAGATCTGTAATCTCTCTTTTGCTAATTTCTTGCAGGTTTGGCGCAATTGGCATGACAAACTGGTAATCAGGATAGAGCCTCTTTATCATCTCCACCATATTAAGCATTACTGGGAGTAGTTTTGTGACCTCATGGCGCCTGCTTCCTGGCATTAAGGCCATTACAGGACTATCGGGTCTCAGTCCTAACTCCTCTCTAATTTTTATCTTCAATTTAGTGGTTCCTATATCCTTCACGGTGAAGCCCATATCCTGCACTACCTCTATAATTTCATCCAGGATAGGATGCCCTGTAAATTCGCATAAAATATTTGCATCTCGGTATATCTTGGACTCAAAAGGCAGCACAACTGCCATTTTATCGACTAACTCGCCTATTACCTTTACCCTCCCGCGCCGCCACGCCCACACTTGGGGACTCACATAATAAAGTATCTTTATCCCGAGCTTCTTTGCCTTTTTTGCAACCCTTATATTGAAGTCAGGAAAATCTATCAAGACGAGCACTTGAGGATTAAAGGATTTCAACGCGGCAGTAATTTGTTTGAAGGTCTTTAAGAGTTCTCTGTATGTCGTTACTGCCTCTATAAGACCGAAGGAGCTGGATATCCTGGAGATTAGCTCTACGCCAGAGGATTCCATCCTGTCTCCTCCGACACCAATAATATCTATTTCTGGATTGCGGGACTTTAATGTCTTGGCAAGGTATGCGCCATACAATTCCCCTGAACTCTCTCCAGAGACTATCATTACCCTTTGCAGCATCAGGCCTTACGGATTATTTCAGAAGTAAGATATATATCCTCTTCATCTAATTCGGGATAAATAGGCAGGGATAATACCTCCTTTGAGGCCTGCTCTGCCACAGAAAAATCTCCCTCACTATGTCCCATAAATCTCAATGCCTCCTGCAGATGCAGGGGGGATGGATAATAGACTGTCGATGATATGCCATGCTCTCTGAGCTTCTGCTGAATAACATCCCTCTTATCGCTTCTAATGGTATATTGATGATATACATGATAGCTGCCCTCTTTCTCAGAAGGACAGGTGACTATATCAGAAAGCAGTTTGGTATATAGGTGGGCCCTTTCGTGCCTCTTCTCATTATATTCGTTAATCCTCTTTAACTTTACGAGGAGAATGCCTGCCTGTATCTCATCAAGCCTGCTATTATGTCCAAGGCATTCATGGCTGTATCCACCTCTGGATCCGTGATTCCTTAACTTCCTCACATTATCAGCAACTTGAGTCTCTTTCAGAATAACCATCCCCCCATCTCCATAAGCGCCCAAATTTTTACTCGGGTAAAAGCTGAAACACCCAGCATCACCAAAGCTCCCTACCTTTTGGCCATTTAACGATGCGCCAAATGAATGGGCACAGTCTTCAACTATCCTTAAATTATATCGTTTTGCAATATTAATTATACCTTCCATGTCAGCAGGGTGACCAAACATATGGACAGGGAGAATTGCCTTTGTCCTCTCGGTTATCTTTTCTTCGATGAGTGTCGGATCAATATTGTATGTATCAGGCTCTATATCGATAAAGACCGGTTTTGCGCCTGCGTGAACGATTGCTTCCGCTATGGCAAAAAATGAAAATGAAGTCGTTATGACTTCATTTCCTCCACCTATTCCCATTGCCACCAAGGAGAGGCGAAGGGCATCGGTGCCTGAAGCAACACCAACGGCCTCCATCACCCCATGGTAATCTTTGATGTTATCTTCCAGTTTGTGGACATTTTTGCCGAGAATATATTGAGAGCTTTCGAGTATCCCGTTAAGAGTGACGAGTATCTCGTCTTTAATCTCGGCATACTGTTTTTTTAGATCGACCATCGGTTTCATAAAATACCATTGTCATTCTTTATTTTTTCCACAATCTGTATCGCAACTTTTAGTGCATTCCTTCCTTCAATTACTGAAACCACAGGCCTACGTCTCGCAATCACGCATTTCACAAAATCCCTTAATTCCTCCTTCAGCGGCTCTTTTTTTTTACATTAAAGGGTTCTTGCAGGACTTTATCTCCATCCTTAAAAAACCTCTTTATCTCCATATCCTGATAGTCCGCCAGGATATACGAGTTCTTCTGAAATATCTTGAGTCTCCGCGATCTCTCCTCAGAGATCCTGCTTGCTGTTATCAATGCCTGAACACCATTGTCAAATTCAAGCCATGCCATGACAGTATCAAAATTATCTGTCATTATCTTTGCACCTGTAGCCTTAATGTCCTTTATCATTGCCGAATAACGACCGGATGGGAGTAAGTTATCAGAAATATTGTTTTTTTCGAGACTTGCTGCTCGAAACTCGTCCTTGTTGTTAAGGGCAAGGATTATATCAATATCGTGTATCATTAAATCAATAGCTATATCTACATCAATACCCCTTCCAAGAAAAGGAGATAGCCTTTCGGCCTCGAAAAACATGGGGTTATCTATCAATGAACGCACTGCAGAAAAGACAGGATTAAACCTTTCGAGATGTCCTACCTGCACTATGACGCCTACATTTTCTGATAAAGCAATCAGGTCGTCCGCTTCTTCAACAGTAGTCGTAATAGGTTTCTCGATCAGGATATCCTTTCCTGCCTTTATGCATTCTCTGGCTATCTCATAATGCGTCGTTGTAGGAGTAACGATGCTTAAGGCATCAACCCTCCCAAAGATATCTCTGTAGTCATAGCAGACATCACACCCATATTTTTTTGCTATCTCTTTCGCCCTCTCTCTGTCTATGTCAACAATAGTAGCAAACCTGATAGCGTCAGACTCCCTGGCAAGTTCAGAAAAGATCCTGGCATGATGCTCTCCTAAATAACCGACCCCTATTACACCGACATTAAGCATAATTTAGCGCTATTTTGGCCCTTCTGACACTAAATGCGAAAGAACGATTTTTCTATACCTTTTGACGACTATTTCCTCTGTCTTTTTAAAGCCTTCCTTGCGAAGGATATCTATAATATCTTTTGAGGCAATCTCTCTTAAAAACTGCCCCTTTATTTTTTTGTCCGCTATCCCTCTTATCACTTTGCTGCGCAGACATCTAAGAAAACTCAGATATCGCCCGAAATCTCTACTATATAATATCTCTATTTCCTTCCTTATTGCCCTGGCCATGGCTGGACTGCTGCCAGATGTGGAGATGGCAATAGTCAATGGACCTCTGTTTACGACAGAGGGGACGATAAAATTAGCCATTTCGGGCTTATCAACTACATTTATGAGGCAGGATGATTCAGCAGAGATTTCTCTGTTTATCTCCTCCTCTGCTGTTGCTGCAATGACTAAAAAGGCGTCTCTCAGATCTCCACTTTTATAATTTCTGTTTATATGTTCTATATTCCCATTATCCCTATGCCTTTTAAGGACAGATGTAATGGCTGGACTTATTACCCTTACCGTGGCCCCTGAACGAAGAAGGGATAAAACCTTCCTCTCAGCAACCTTACCACCACCGACAACAATACACTGTTTTTGGTGTAGATTCAAAAAGGCAGGGTAATATAGATGCCCAGGTGTTAGTGATTGGCTATTAGTATTAGTAATTGATAAGCTATCACTCTTCCCACTCACTGATTTCTAATCCCTCATCACTATCCCTTAATCTCTGATCCCCTTGAGCCTCAATGCCCTTGGAACCAATTTACTTAAAGGATACTCTTCGATTAATTTTCCAAAGGCCTCTCTGGCCTTATCTTCCTTCTGCAGCTTTTTGTAAGATTTACCAAGAAACAACAATGTCCTGTCTCTCTCTCTATGGTCAGGAAATTGCTCGAGCAACCCTTCAAATCTATTTATTGCAGCAATATATACCCCTCTTCTATAATAAAACTTACCAATTACAAACTCACCAGATGCAGCTATAGCTTTACTCCTGCTTATCCTGAGATTTGCTTCTTCCCTGAAGGGATTTCTCGGAAACAATTCATTTAATCGCGTAAATTCCTGAATGGCATTTAAAGCAGCTCCAAGATTCCTATCCGGATGTTTGGCCTGTTCATAATAAGCCATCGCAATTCGATATTGAGCATAAAACGCATATCGATTATCAGGATAGAGGGCAAGAAATCTTCTATACTCTCTGATGCCAATACTTGGCCAGCCATCTCTCATATAAGAATCGGCGATCTTGAGCTGTGCAATTGGTCCAAACCTTCCTGTGTGATCTCTCTGCTTTATTCCAACTAATGCCTCTCTTGCTTCTTCGTATCTTCCCCTATCCAACAGCTCAACAGCCGCTGAAAGGCGCCTTTCGGGATCAAACACCCTGTCCGCCTTTAGTAGTCTATTGTCGGCGACTCCGCATGCAGTTACAAAAAACATTGCTATAATTGCAAACACTGCTATAGCAACACTATTGTATCCTTCTCTGCCTACCTTATGATATCCACCTCCGGCTCTTGTCTCTTTAATTTTCATGACATGTCTATTAAACCCTTTAATGCCATCTTTAGTCAACTGTGATATAATTTCATATAGGTTTTTGGTGAGGCGATTCGGTAAGACATGAAATTGCAATTCTTAATTCCGCTAATAATTCTACTCTTTTTATCTATGCTGGGCGTAGAAAGAAGCTATGCCAGTGACTACACCAAGTCGCCAGAAGACCAGAAAGTTAAGATATTTTTTTTCTATGGTGCTGAATGTCCACACTGCATCACAAAAAAACACTTTTTTGAGCGGTTAAAGCAAGAGTATCCACAGATAGAAATTCATTCTTTTGAGGTATGGCATAACGAGGAAAATGCAGAATTATTTGTGGCTATGTCTGAGGCATATGGAACAGAGGTATTTGGTGTCCCGACAACATTTATCGGAAATTTCTTGCCCGTGATCGGTTTTTCCTGCGAGGCAACTACAGGGAAACAGATTACTTACATGGTCAGATGTTGCATCGAACGGGGGTGCATAAACCCTATTGATATGTTAGACTTGCCTTTGATCCAAAGGAGTATCCATAAGCCGCAAGATGGAATAGTTGCTATCCCGCTCATTGGCGAATTCGATCCTGCAGCAATTTCCTTGCCTTTGCTGACATTAATCCTTGCCAGTGCGGATAGTATTAATCCTTGCGCCTTTTTCGTACTCTTTACCCTTTTGAGTATGCTGGCCCATGTTAAAAAAAGAGATAGGGCACTCCTCATAGGCGGGATATTCGTCTTTTTCTCCGGATTTATCTATTTTGTCTTCATGGCGCTATGGCTTAATTTTTTCTTGGTTGCAGGTGAGTTCGAGATCATAACAATAATTGCTGGATTGATAGCCCTAACAATTGCCACTTTGAACATCAAGAGCTTCTTCTTTACGAAGGGAATTTCACTCGCAATTCCTGAAAAGGCAAGATTTAAACTATTCGATCGCATGAGAAACCTCTTAAAGGCAACTTCACTGCCCTCGATGGTGGTGGGCGCTGCGGTGCTTGCGATGGTAGTAAACGCTTATGAGCTTTTCTGCACCCTTGGCTTTCCGATGGTCTTTACAAGGGTTTTGACCCTTCACGAATTAACGCCCCTTGAAATGTATCTTTACCTTGTATTTTACAGTGTTATTTATGTAATACCGATGGCAGTAATAGTTGTAACTTTTTCGATAGCGATTAAGTCGAAGAAATTTACGGAATGGCATGGACAGGTTTTAAAGCTCATATCAGGGATTATGATGCTATTTCTGGGATCGGTTTTATTGATAAATCCTGTCTTGATTGCGAACCCATTTGTGAGTGTGGGGATACTGATAGCTACTATGTTAATATCAGGGGCCATAATTTCTATAGCCGCTGCATTTAAGGTCCCTGCTCCTCCCCGTACGTATACACATACATCTATACACAGGTGAGACCATCAAGGATGGCATCAACTTTCATTGGGCCTGTGCCGAAGGCTATTTTGCTAATCACTTCTGCTTTGCCTGTCTGCAAGCGGTGCACAGGCAGCCATTCTTCAATCTGCGCTCTGCATCGAGCAATAACGTTTAACTGTTACACCCTTCACAATATCCCATGATTTCGAGTGTATGTCGAATTCCTTTGAATGTCTCTTTCTGACATATCTCGTCCTGGAGCATTTCGAGAACAGGGGAATGAAATTCTATGATCTTTCCGCATTTGATACAGATCAGATGGTCGTGATGCTGCTTCTCAGACACCCTCTCATAATGGGCGTGCCTATCAACCATCTCGACTTTTTCGATAAATCCGCCTTCTATAAGGAGTGGAATTGTTCTATAAACAGACGCCCTCGAAGCCTTTGACCCTTTTGCCTTTAGTCTAATAGATAACTCTTCAGGGTCAAAATGTCCTTTCGCACTATATATTTCATCCAAAATCTCTTCTCTTTCCCTTGTTAGCTTAAGACTCTTCGATACTAAAAATTCCTTGAACTTTTGTTTTTCCATAATACCTCCGTGTCACATAATAAAATTGACAAAACGACTATATAGAAATTATAATTATAATTATAATTATAAGCAATGCAATTTGCAAATAAATTAGTAACTACTTAGGTCTTCCTTTTTAGAAAAGGATATGTTTTTACTCATCCCCACTTTAGAAAAGGGGGGCGAGGGGGGATTTGAAGACATTTGGATAGCAACTATGCTTTCGTATAATTTAGGATAAATATGGAGATAATTATGATTCATAAAATCTCCCCTAACCCCTCTTTACCAAAGAGGGGGATAAAGAAAATATA
>JAJOKM010000143.1 GCA_021129835.1 Thermodesulfovibrionales bacterium
ACTTTAGGCACTTTAATTACTTTAGGCACTTTAATTACGCCCATAAAGGGCTACACTACCTTGTAGATAACCACACCTTGCGGAGAAGAACCATTTAAATTTGATAGGCTCATGCTCTTTATGGTTTTTGTATCGGGCATTGCCTTAACCTTTTTCGATTTCGTGTTCAGCTGGAAAGAATTAGTCTGCATTTTCTTCTCTATGGTCTATGAGTCTTGCCCCCAAAAATAACATAGAACAGTAGCAGAAAAAACCCGATTAGCAGTGCTGAATCAGCCACATTGAATGTTGGCCAGTGAAATCCGCCCACATGGATATCTAAAAAATCTACTACATGCCCGTAAGAAATTCTATCCGTAATATTCCCTGCTGCTCCGCCCAGCAATAAGGAATAACTTAATCTATTGACTTTATCATAGATAAAAAGAACAGCCATAACAACAATCGCTAAAGACGAAACCACTATAAAAAATGTAACTCCAAGCCCCCGAAACAGTCCAAAGGCACCACCAGGATTTGTGACATAGATTATGTTTAAAAATGGCAGCACCCTTATAACATCAAACGGTATCACATAACTCATGACGAGATGTTTTGTAACCTGGTCGAGGATAAGGACAGACAGCGAAATCAAGAGAAAATAAAGCGGTGAAACGTGGCGTCGATGTGCTAACATAACCTTTTTATTTTATTACTTAAGGCGAGGAATATGCAAATATTCGGAAAACAGACAGTCTGGATTCCCGCTCAAAGGACTGCGGGAATGACAAACTCTTTTTAATTAATGGGTGAAAGTAATTAGTGAAGGTCGGATTTCTTGTTAAGCATTTATGGAAAATAATATTACGGATATCGAGATCGAAAAAGTAATGCGGACAAAAAGAAAGACCATCGCTTTGCATATAACAGATGATGCCACGCTAATTATAAAGGCTCCTTTTGGCGCCACTGATAAAACGATAAGAAGGGTTATTTTCAGACACAAAAAATGGATTGAGCAAAAAAAGAGGGAAGTAGAGGCAAGGACCCCAAAATTCTCTCCAAAAAAATTTGTCAACGACGAGGTCTTCCTCTATCTTGGCGAATATTACAGGTTAAAGGTGGTAGATAATCAGGAAACACCTCTAAGATTTGATAGTCGATTTTATCTCTCAAAAAATACATTGTCACGAGCAAAGGAGGTGTTTATCGAATGGTATAAAGGGATGGCACACGAGAAAATCTCAGAAAGAGTTTTGTGGCATTCACAAAAAAGGGGCTTCAAACACAATAAAGTCAATATTACCAATGCCCAGAGAAGATGGGGGTCCTGCTCACCGAACAGAAATTTAAATTTTTCGTGGCGGCTTGTTATGGCCCCTTTGCCTGTGGTAGATTATGTTGTTGTCCATGAACTTGTCCACCTTACAGAGAGAAATCATGCAAAATCTTTCTGGAGCACGGTTAAAATATTGATGCCTGCCTACGAAAAACATAAAGATTGGTTAAAGAAAAACGACCATCTCTTGAGGTTATAACTTGAGGTTATAAGAGGTTATAAGAGGTTATAAAACAATAACAAAAAGGAAAATGTCGGAAAAAGTCGAAAATGGGCACTAGATGGCTAATGGTGAAAATCAAGATCTGCGGTATAACAAACCTTGAAGACGCACTTGCTGCAGTAGACTATGGCGCTGATGCACTCGGATTTGTCTTCTTTCAGAAGAGTCCAAGATATGTCTCCCCCGAAAAGGCTATGGAGATAATCTCTTGTCTTCCGCCATTTATTACGACTGTTGGTGTTTTTGTAAATGAAGATGCTAAAAGGATAAGTGAAACAGTAGAGATTGCGGGTATCAATATCCTCCAGATGCATGGAGATGAATCACCAGATGAGTGCTATATCTGGCACAGGGTTATCAAGGCATTCAGGATAAAGGATTTTACAGACTTGAGGCCTCTCGAAAAATATAGGGTTTCAGCATTTCTTTTAGACACTTACTCCCCAGAATTCTTTGGAGGCACAGGGCAGATATTCAACTGGGATATCGCTAGAGAGGCAAAGAGGGTTGGCAGAATTATCCTCTCCGGTGGTCTCGGTCCTGAAAATGTCGAAAAGGCTATTAGGCATGTTAGACCTTATGCGGTAGATGTTAGCAGTGGGATAGAAGAGGCCAAAGGCAAAAAGGATTTTAAAAAAATGAGGGCATTTATTGAAATAGCTAAGGCTGCTCTGACGCCACACGGATAACCGTCTTCACATTTCCTCTCGGATTAAAATCACCAATTACCTCGATAAATCTTGGATCGAGAAGATCTCTCAATCCTGTATATATCTTATTTGTAGCCTCCTCGTGTGATATATGAACATCCCTGAAGGAATTCAAATATAGTTTTAATGACTTTAATTCAACAATCTTCTTATCGGGGATATAGTTTATTTTAACGGTTGCAAAATCAGGATAACCCGACCTTGGGCATAAACAGGTAAATTCAGGGAATGTGATGCTAATCTCATACTCCCGTTCTGAATACGGATTATCCCAAACTTCAAGAGTACCTTCCATTACTGCCTTTTCACCATAACGCATAAAATAATCCTATAGATAAAAATTTCAGTTGCTTATATCTGTTCTTTTCTGGTATAAATATATTATAATATAACATAAGCGGCAGAAGGGGTAATATTTTGCCTGCCCTGTTCGTGGTTAGATGAAAGAGTTTGATTCCACGAAATTAGATATTTTGGGAGCCAGAGCTAGGCAGACAGCGAGCAAGCCTTTCTACGAAGAGGAAGCCCAAGTTGCCTTCGAGGCACCCACCTGTTGAAACAGGAATCTAATTTTTTGTTTACACGACAGGGCGGGTTTAAGATTGTTCATGGTTGGCGGTGAACAAACATAACATGGATAGCGGTGATTAACTTAAGCATGTAAAATAAAGGGGTTAAGGGATTGAAAAGGAGCTATAGTGGAACACATAACATGTACGATTTTTATGACAACTCGCACGAAAAGAGATAGTAATGTTTATACAATACTGTCTTGTTCCTCACGATATTCTGAAGCATCAATTCATTACCTTTTAATAATTGCCATCCTTTAATAATTGCCTATCCATGTATTACCCGCAATAAAAGCTGTTAGTTTTCTGTCGTTAGTTCTTGTCTAAGCAAATAACACCTGTCAACAAAAAGACTAAATTTCAGGAGGGGAATAATCCCATGGATAATATTTTGATCTTTATTTTGATTGCTGTTGTTGGTATCGCTACTGGACTGATCTCCTTTATAATTTACAAAAATAGCCTTAAGTCACAAAGAGAAGCCATCGAGAAAGAGCAGAGGCATTTATTAGAAAATGCAAAAAGAGAGGCAGAATCTATTAAAAAAGAAGCCGTTGTACATGCAAAAGAACTGATTTACCAGGCAAAAGCTGAAGCAGAAGAAGAGATCAGGGAAAAAAACAAGGAACTTAACCGCGTTGATAAGAGATTAAGACAAAAGGGTGAACAATTAGAAAAAAAAGAGTATCAGATAGAGAGAAAAGAAGACGAAATTAGCAGGAAGGAAAAGGAATGTAATTTAAGAGAGGACAGAATATCAGAAGAAGAGAGCAGATGCTCACACCTGATTAAAGAACATGTTCTTACATTAGAGCGCATATCAGGAATTACTGCTGAAGAGGCAAGACAGGAACTCTTCAAGGACATAGGAAAGAAAGCGAAGTTTGAATCTGCCAGACTTGCAAAAAGAATTGAGGACGAAGCAAAGGAGAATGCCGAGAAAAAGGCAAAGGAGATTATTAGTCTGGCTGTCCAGCGATACGCTAGTGATTATGTGCCAGACATCACGGTGACGACAGTAAGCCTGCCAGGCGATGAAATGAAAGGAAGGCTTATTGGCAGGGAAGGAAGAAACATCAGGTCATTTGAAGCAGCCACCGGTGTTGACCTTGTGATTGACGACACGCCTGAACTCGTAATCCTGTCAGCCCATGACCCAATGAGGAGGGAAATAGCACGGACAACTCTTGAAAGGCTTATAGCTGACGGAAGAATACACCCCGCAAGGATAGAGGAGATTATCGAAAAGGTAAAAAAAGAGGTAGATACTACAATAAGGGAAGAAGGGGAAAAGGCTGTTTTTGATCTTGGAATCTCAGGTATGCATCCAGAATTAATAAAGATTATAGGGAGATTAAAATACAGGTCATCTTATGGTCAGAATATGATCCAGCACTCAAAAGAAGTAGCTTACCTTTCGGGCATAATGGCAGGTGAATTAGGTGTTGACATAAAGATGGCGAAACGTGCCGGATTACTTCACGACATTGGCAAGGCCGTAAACCATGAAGTGGAAGGTTCTCATCAAGAAATTGGAGCAACACTTGCCAGAAAATATGGCGAAAACGCTAATGTAATAAATGCCATACATGCCCACCACGGGGATGTGGAGCCTATATGCGTAGAGTCCGTTCTTGTTGCAGCAGGTGATGCCATGTCAGCAGCAAGACCAGGGGTTAGAAAAGAGAGCATAGAGAATTATTTAAAACGACTGGAGAAATTAGAGGAATTAGCGATGTCCTTTAATGGTGTAAATAAATGCTATGTAATTCAGGCAGGCCGAGAAATAAGAATTATAGTAAGCCCTGAAGATGTTAGCGATGAGGCGTCTGCTATGATATCAAAGGATCTTGCAAGTAAGATAGAGGCAGAAACAACATATCCCGGGCAGATAAAAGTGACAGTTATTCGAGAGTCCAGATATGTTGATTACGCGAAATAACTGAGGTGTACCATGAAGGTCTTATTCATAGGCGACATAATAGGTAAAATCGGGAGACGGATCGGGAAATCCCTTTTGCCTGATGTTGTAAATAGGTATAAGATAGATGTAGTCATAGCTAATGGGGAAAATATAGCGGGCGGCTTTGGGATAACAGAGAAGACAGCAATGGAGCTTTTCAGTTGCGGCGTCCATATCATTACCACTGGTAACCATGTGTGGGATAAAAAAGAGGCAATCCCGTACATAGCGAAAGAAAGCAATGTATTACGCCCTATTAATTATCCTGTTGGCACACCGGGTGTTGGAAGTGTTATATTTACTCCCCGAAACAACACGAAAGTGGCCGTAATAAATATATCTGGAAGGGTCTTTATGAATACACTTGATTGTCCTTTTAGGACTGGCAAGGCCGAGGTGGAGAGACTCAGGGAGTCCACAAACATAATTGTTGTCGACTTTCATGCCGAAGCAACTTCTGAGAAGATAGCCTTCGGCTATTATATTGATGGGATGGTCAGTGCAGTTATCGGGACTCATACCCATGTTCAGACTGCCGACGAGCAGATACTGCCAGACGGCACGGCCTACATTACAGATGTCGGCATGACAGGCCCTCAGATGTCTGTTATAGGCATAAAAAAGGAACAGATAATAGAACGGTTTTTGTCTCAGATGCCAATAAAATATGAAATTGCAAAGGGAAATGTAACACTCTCGGCAGTTATTATAGAGATAAACGAAGAGAGTGGCAAAGCCATTAAAATAGAGAGGCTGCAATTAACAGACTTCCAGCCGTAATATTTCACCAAGGCATTAGATGATAAGTAGAGTTGTCGATGTCAGTTACTCAATTTAAGCGGATGTAACTTCTACCGGCAAACTTCTCTGAAGCTTACCACATATAGGGCATTTAGGGTCTTTATAAGCGGTGTATTTTTTAAACTCTGTGCTCCTCCCTTCCCAGACAAGGAGTTTTCCTTTCAGGTTATTGCCAATGCCGGTGAGGTATTTTAATGCCTCCATCGCTTGTAAAGATCCTATAACACCAGGAGTCGCACCAACAACCGGGAATGTCTCAGGGGGTAGCGGCTCCGGGAACATGCATTTAAGACAGGGGGTTTCTGGCGGGTTAATGAAACTGAGCCTTCCCTCCATTTCCCATATGCTTCCGTAAACGAAGGGAACTCCTTTCCTTATTATAGATTCATTGAGGAGATACCTTGTCTGGAAGTTATCCATGCAATCCACAACTATATCTGCATCACCCACAAGTCCATCCACATTTTCAGAGACTATCTTATCGGTTAAGGCCGTCACATTTATGTGGGGGTTCAGCTCCTCTAATGTCTGCTTTGCTGATACAGCCTTGTTTATCCCTATCCTGTTATAATTATGGAGTATCTGCCTGTTGAGGTTTGTCAGATCAGGGGAATCAGAGTCACATATCTTTATGTTACCAACACCTGCAACCGCGAGGTAAATGGAGGCAGGAGAGCCGAGCCCTCCTGCCCCTGCTATAAATACAGTAGAGCCTTTGAGCCTTTCCTGTGTCTCCTCACCCCAGCCATCCATTATCATCTGCCGGTTGTATCTCTTTATTTCGTCTGCTAATAACATCGATGCATCCCCATTGCTTCCCTGACGAGCTTCATGGTCTCTTCGGCCTCTTTTCCTGCCTTTTGAGAACCCTTCCGGGCTATTTCTAATACCATCTCTGGATTAGAGACGAGTTCATCTCGCCGCTTCCATAAAGGCTCCATATATTCAAAGAGATTCCTTATAAGTATCTTTTTGCAATCTATACATCCTATTCCAGCAGTTCTGCACCCTTGGGCAACTTCGTCTACTTCATCTCTTGAAGAAAAGATTTTATGCAGGTGGTAAACAGGGGATAATTCAGGATCTCCCCTGTCTGTCCTCCGTCTTCTTGCAGGATCTGTCATCATCGTCCTTATTTTCTGCTCTACTACTTCACGGGTATCGCTTAAGTAGATGGCATTGTCATAGCTCTTTGACATCTTCCTGCCATCAAGTCCTGGAACCTTCGGGAACTCTGTAAGCAATCCCTCTGGCTCAGGAAATATCTTTTCTTTATACAGATGATTGAATCTGCGTGCAATCTCCCTCGACACCTCAAGATGCGGAATCTGGTCAACACCAACAGGGACAAACCTTGCCCTGTAGATGATTATATCAGCAGTCTGCAATACTGGATATCCCATAAAGCCATGGGTATAGAGATCTCTATCCTTTAATTGTTCCTGTTTCTCCTTGAACGAGGGCACCCTTTCGAGCCAGCCGATTGGCGTTATCATGGATAGCAGCAGACTCAATTCAGCATGTTGAGGAACCATGGATTGAATGAAGATTGTAGATCTATCCGGATCTAATCCCGCGGCAATAAAGTTTATCAAAATATCTTTTGTGTTCTCCTTAATCTCGGAAGGGTCGGCGTATCCGGTCGCTAATGCATGCCAGTCTGCCACAAAATAAAAGCATTCATACCTCTCCTGAAGACTTACCCAGTTTTCCAAGGCGCCAACAAGGTTTCCAAGATGCAGTCTCCCACTTGCCTGTATGCCGCTGAGTACACGTTCCTTGTTATTCACCGCCATTACCTCCTCTCTTCCCCAGAAGAATCATCACAATACCAGATCCAAAAATAACCTTACGAAAGGAAATATTATAGCGCCAGCCACACCAGTTACCACAAGTATGAGAACTATAATTATTCCATAAGGCTCGATTTTGCCAAGAATGGAGGCCTCTTTGTGAGGTAAAACTCCCATAAGTATCCTGCCACCATCAAGGGGTGGAATTGGAAACATGTTGAATACTGCCAGTATTACATTGATGGTTATACTTGCTATAAGTACCAATTCCAATGGTCTTAAAAGCAGGTCAATTACTGCGGTAGGCATAAAGATAGATATTAAAAATACTATTTGAATTAACAACATACTTAATACGGCGAGCGCTATATTGGCTGCAGGACCTGCGGCTGCCGATATTGCCATATCACGCTTGGGGTTTTTAAAATTATATGGATTGATGGGAACTGGTTTTGCGTAACCAAACGCAAACTGCCCCGCAGTAACTATGAGCAGCAAGACAGGCATTAGGATGGTGCCAAATAAGTCAATATGGACTATAGGATTTAAGGTGAGCCTGCCCATCATCTTTGCCGTGGGGTCTCCAAGTTTATTAGACATAAACCCATGAGCAGCTTCATGAAAGGTTATAGCGATTAGTAGTGGTAAAGCAAAAATAGCAATCTGCAACAGTATATGCGCAACAATATCCACTGAATTACTCTCCTGGTATAATATACCTGATTACACCGATTTTTATTAGCGATTACACCGATTTTAAGACGTCCTGAGCTTTATAAGACGTCCTTTATTCGATTGACGACATGTAATCAAGGCGGAAAAAACCTTACTTCAATATTATAAAGTTATCTCTATGTATGACCTCATCGGAGTATTTAAAGCCAAGAGTTGCTTCTATTTCGGAGGTCTTTTTACCACTTATTCTCTTTATGTCATTAGAAGAATAGTTCACTATTCCCTTTAAGACGCGATTACCACTGCTGTCAACACAGTAGACTGCATCCCCTATATCAAATACCCCCTCTATCCTCACAATCCCTGATGGTAAAAGGCTTTTTCCTGACATCCAGACGGCATTAACAGCGCCATCATCGATGATAAGGCTTCCCTTTGGTTTTATGGCATAGGCAATCCATCCCTTCCTTGAAGATATTTTTGGTAGTTGGGGCTTAAATTCAGTACCACGGTGAATACCTTTCAAAAGAGGCACTATAAGACCTTCCTCTCGTCCACTTATAATATTAACCTTTATTCCATAAGAGATGGCCTTCTTTGCTGCCAGTATCTTTGAATACATCCCTCCTGTGCCAACAGCGCTACCCGCACCCCCTGTTACTGCTTCAATCCCTGGAGTAATTTCATCTACAAAGGGGATTATTTTTGCTTCGGGGTCTTTCTTAGGGTCAGACGAATAAAGACCGTCCACATCTGAAAGGATAATAAGCCTTTCGGCATCGATTAATCCAGAGACGAGGGCAGCAAGCTGGTCATTGTCTCCGAATTTAATCTCGTCAGTAGATACGGTATCATTTTCATTGATAACGGGTATTACCCCATAAGAAAGGAGGGCAATAATAGCATTTTTTGAATTTAGATATCTGACCCTGTCAGAGAAACCATCTCTTGTCAAGAGCGCCTGCGCAACCTTCTTGCCAAAATCACCGAAACACTTCTCATAAGCCCAGATGAGAGATGATTGTCCCACTGCTGCTGCAGCCTGTTTTAGCCTTATCTCCTTTGGTCTTTCCTTCAGTCCGAGTCTTTCCATCCCTGCCGCAATCGCCCCAGAAGAGACAATGACTACTTCGTAATCAGCATTGTATACCTCAGATATATCTTTTACGATAGAGTATATCCTTTCATGATCCAATCCCCCTCTTTTGGCTGTGAGAATATTACTGCCGATCTTTATTACGACTCTATTCATTTTATTAATCCTGATATAATACGCATTAGATCTTTGACATTACCGCTTTTCCTGCAAGGTATTTTACGAGACCTTCTATCTTCTCGCCCGTTACTGCACATATCGGGAAAAAATCCAACCTCTTGTCTTTACAATAATCTCGAAGTCTGCTCAACCTCTTTTTGTCATGAGCCATGTCTATCTTCGTGCCTGCTACTGCCATAGGCTTTTTAGAAAGCTCAGGGTTATATAATGTTAACTCTCGGTTTATCTTTTCAAAATCCTCCACCGGGTCGGTTGCTGATATATCAGAAATATCCACGAGATGCAGAAGGATGGCTGTCCTCTCCACATGACGAAGAAACTGGAATCCAAGACCAATGCCCCGGTGTGCGCCCTCTATGAGACCCGGGATATCTGCAACAATAAAGCTCTTGAAGTCTTCTATTTTAACTACACCTAAGGTTGGTGTCAGCGTTGTAAAGGGATAGTCGGCTATTTTGGGCCTTGTAGATGATATGACAGAAATTAAGGTTGATTTCCCCGCATTGGGAAGACCTATCAGTCCAACATCGGCCAAAAGCTTTAGCTCTAAAATAAGCCATCGCTCCTCTCCTTTTTCGCCTGGCTGTGCAAATTTAGGGGCCTGTCGTGTTGGTCCAGCAAAGTGTGTATTGCCCAATCCGCCCCGGCCACCTTTTGCAGCTATTACCGCTGCAGATTCATAACCAAGATCAGCAATAACAACTCCGCTTTCGGCGTCTTTAATAAGGGTTCCTATAGGCACATGGATTATCCTGTCTTCACCCCTCCGGCCATCTTTATTGCTGCCCTTTCCATGTTCTCCACGCCTGGCCTTATATTCCCTCTGGTATCTCAAATCAAGCAATGTATTCAATTCACTTGTTGCGCTGACAATTATATCTCCTCCTCTGCCACCATCTCCGCCATCCGGTCCTCCCCTTGGGACATATTTCTCCCTCCGAAAGCTTATACAGCCTTTCCCGCCGTCTCCAGCCTTTGCATATATCTTCACATAGTCAACAAACCTCATAAACAAAAAAGGCAGTCCATATATAGCAGACCGCCTCTAAATTCCTCCTGACATGTTTTCTTCCGGACTACGCAGTAACTACTGCTGGCTGGGCTTCCTGAACGGAATAAATACTAATCTTTTTTCTTATCTTATCCTTTCTTTCAAACTTAACAACACCATCTGTCAACGCAAAAAGCGTATCGTCAGAACCTTTACCAACATTATTGCCTGGATGAAATTTTGTCCCACGTTGCCTTACGAGTATACTCCCTGCGCGGACCAACTGTCCCCCAAACCTCTTAATACCGAGTCTTTTCGACTGACTATCGCGGCCATTTTTTGAACTACCGCCACCTTTTTTATGTGCCATCTTGGGCCTCCTGTTTGTAACTATTCAGGTTGTTAAGTTCACGGTTCAAGGTTGTCTGCTTTGCGCGCTTCATCCTGACTCCTTTTTCATCGATCTTTAACTGTGAACCTTGAACCTGAGTAGCTACGTTATCTCTTTGATTTTCAGAGTTGTATATTTCTGTCTGTGTCCTTTTAATCTTTTAAGCGCCTTCTTCGGTCTCGGTCCATAAACAAGAACCTTTGGCAACTTGCCTGTCTCTATAATCTCTGCCTTTACAGTCGCCCCTTTAATGTAGGGCCTGCCATAAACTACTTTAGCATCTTTCGAGATCATCAGGACTTCATTCATTGTTATCTCTGTCTCAATATCACCATCGACCTTCTCAACACGGACCTTATCGCCAACAGAAACCTTTATCTGCTTCCCATCTGTCCTTACAACTGCATACATGACACCACCCCTAAAGCTATATTATTTTAATATAATAGCCAGAATTCACACAAAAAGTCAAATGCTTGCTAAAAGGATTCAAGGGGTCGAGTGGAATGTCTCTAACGGGGTAAAGAAAGCACTCGAACCCTCGAACCCTTTGTATTATCTGTTCTAAAGTCATCCCCTCACAAGGGGATGGGATGTATAAATAAAGCCATTTTCTATCCCTATTTTTCGGTTTGCAGAAAAGACTTGACAATTCCTTATGACACCATTATTATATGTCATCCGTACGCTTATAGTACATAATGCAATATTTCACGCTCAGGGATACTATAATATCCGTAGAGCCTCTTTCAAAAACAGCGGAAATGGCGAATAGTGATTTTTAATCGTTTCTTTAAGTACGCTATTTTAGAGCAGCAGGGGAAGACCCTGTATCTTAAGATAAATTGCCTCGTTTTATGATCTTTGCAAGAGGCTAAGGAGGTGAGAATCTGAAAATGTCAGGATGCGGAATGTCTAAGAAGTGATTGGCCATGCGTATAAACCCTTGTTTTCACGAAAGGCCATATCGACTTGCATCTTTGGTGCGGTGGATTTTGGTGCATTTGTTAAAAAAACTAAGAAAAAAAGGAAGAGTTCTATGGAAGATAAAGAGCCAAAGAAAACAGAAGTAAAGCCAGAAGAGCCTCCCCCAAAAGAGACTCTTAAAGAGCCAAAGGGCCTAATAGACCCAATGAAGGCAGTAAAGCCAGGAGAGTCTAAAACAAGCATCGCCATAGGTTTAGCAATAGCGATTGCGGCCTTTATTACTGTCGCCTTCATTATACCGACTCCGGAGGGTTTGACGCGGGAAGGGCACCTGCTGTTTGCTATAATTGTTACGGCGATAATTTTATGGGTAGCTGAGGTCATACCAATAGGAATAACGGCCATCTTCATACCCGCCGCTATGATAGTATTCGGTGTCCAGGCGCATTGGCCGGCATGGTCTGGGTTTGCTGCCCCGGCAGTTATGTTCGTCTACTGCATAATAATGTTTGGCGTAATCCTCAACCAGGTGGGTTTAGCTAAAAGGCTGATACTGGGGATAGTCGGGGTTGTAGGCACCAATGTCAAGAAGTTCACCTTCTTACTCTGCTTAGCCTGCACCTATTTAGCGACCATACTCCATGACGCCACGATAGCTATACTGTTCTGCTCTAGTTTTGCAGGGCTGCTCTCGATGCTGGACATGAAACCTAAGATGGGCAAGAGTTCTAATCTTGCCAAAATGCTTATGGTGATGGTTCCCCTGGCTGCCTCGGTCGGAGGCGCCGGAACGATGATCGGTGGCGGGAGAAACCCGGTTGCGGTCGAGATACTATATATGGTGACGGGTATCCATATAGACTTTCTTGCATATATGTTGAGGAATTTCCCGATGGTTGGGGTTATGGCGGTAGGGGTCTGGTTTGTGTGCTGGAACATCTTTCGTCCGGAGATTAAGGAGCTGCCTGCAGGCGCTGTTAGCGAGAAGCTCGCCCCGATGGGCAGGGATGAAAAGGGTGTCTTGATCACCTTCTTATGCGCGTTTGGCGTCTGGCTGACGACCCCTCTTCATGGCATACATCTGAGCGCTACTGCCGCGTTGGCGCTGGTTCCAATATTTTTGTTGAGGATGGTAGACCCCAAGGAGACCTTTAGGGCATTCCCCTGGGAGGCCATGTGGGTCTTTGGCGCTGGCGTCACCATGGGGTTAGCCATGCTGCACACAGGAGCGGGTGAATGGTTGGCAATGCAATTTATGCCACTGTTTGAAGGTATGCCTTGGCCAATCGTCTTTTGGGCAAGCAGTCTATTCAGTTCAATGCTGTCATCCATCATGAGCAATACCGCGGCGACGGCCTTGATACTGCCTGTGACTGTGCCGCTGGCTGAAGGACTGGGGATTTCGCCGTCGGCTATAGCTATAGCATCTCCGATCGCCACCGGGTTTGTGATGCTCGTTATCGGCGCTCCGCCAATGATTATCGCTTACAGTTTTGGTTACTTCAGCCAGGTCGACTTCATAAAGGTCGGGATCGTTAGTTCATTTGTGGCCCAGATCCTTCTCACTCTCATGGTCTCGACCTATTGGCCCTTGGTCGGAATAGAAGACATGCCAATACTGGGAATATGGTAGCTGAGTAAAAGAACCTT
>JAJOKM010000100.1 GCA_021129835.1 Thermodesulfovibrionales bacterium
TTTCGTATAATTTAGGAGAAATAGTGAAGATAATTATGATTCATAAAATCTCCCCTAACCCCTCTTTATCAAAGAGGGAGATAAAGAAAATATACCTGAGTAGTTATCATAATGCTTAATAGGTTTTAATGGACTGGTTGGGACTCACTGTTGCACTGATAATTATGTTCGTTGGGTTGATTGGGATGTTAATCCCTCTTTTGCCTGGAGCTCCCTTGATCATACTGGGAATGGTTGTCTATGGACTATTTTATGAATTTGGTCTTTTCACATGGATCTTCTGGGTAGGGCAGGGATTAATGCTGGCATTGGTTTACGTGGTAGACTACATTGCTAGCGTATTGGGTGCACGATATTATGGTGTCTCTAGTGCAGCCATCTGGGGATGTATAATTGGTGGCTTGGCAGGATTAGTTATATTAGGACCTATTGGTATCGTTTTAGGGCCTCTTTTTGGGGCAATAGTTGGCGAGTTAATTTCTGGTCGCCCACCAGCTTATGCAGTAAAGGCTGGTATTGGCGCCTTGTTCGGTTTAGCTGGTGGCGTAGCAGCCAAGATAATTATCGGGCTTGGCATGATTGCATGGTTTCTATGGGTAGTGTTTTGATTGTAATCGACTGTTTTGAAAACGGGGTGGAAGATTGTTAGGTGTTTTTGCAAGAATAGCCGTAGTTGCGATTTTTGTACTGGTAGGTTATTTATACGGTCTGAGATATGATTTCATAGTCTGGGGGATAGTAGCAGGCATTCTTTTGGGGATGTTTTTTATCATTGCTGAGTTGGGGCTAAAAAAGATCTCTGTCGGTTCTATTCTTGGAGGATTCTTAGGATTGGGCATCGGACTTGCTTTTGCCAATCTACTCTTATTTCCATTCCGTCATATCTTTATACAAGAAGGCTGGGTATTACTTTCGTTTGTCTTGAATTTAACCCTCGGCTACGGAGGTCTCTTTGTCGGTATGCGCAAAGGCAGTAGTCTTACAATCACTGCAATAATGCGCCTATTTAAAGGACAGGAGGTAGAAGAGGATTTCAAGATTCTGGATACCAGTGTGATAATTGATGGCCGTGTCACCGATGTCATCAAGGCTGGATTTATAAGTGGAACATTTATCATTCCTCAGTTTATACTCCGTGAACTCCAATATATAGCGGATTCCCCGGACCCATTAAGAAGAACAAAAGGGAGGAGGGGGCTTGACGTGATTCGCCAACTTCAAAAGATATCCAATATAAATGTCAAGATGGAAGATAAGGACTTTCCAAAAATAAAAGAGGTTGATGCAAAGCTTGTAGCCCTTGCAAGACTATTAAGCGCAAAAATAATTACCAATGATTTTAATTTGACGAAGGTAGCCCAATTACAAGAGGTGTTTGTGCTGAATATAAACGAGCTTGCTAATGTCCTTAAACCAGTGGTACTGCCAGGTGAGACCATCAACCTCTTCATCGTTAAAGAAGGAAAGGAGTATAGTCAGGGCGTTGCATATCTGGACGATGGCACTATGGTCGTTATAGAGAATGCACGAAAACTCATAGGAAAAAATGTGGAGACAATTGTAACGAGTGTTTTGCAGACAACAGCAGGAAGAATGGTATTTGCAAAACCAAAAGAAGATGAAATGGGTATTCTCGATTGAAAGGCAGAAAAGACAAAATCGTTGCTATTGTTCCTGCAGCAGGCCTTGGAAAGAGGTTTGGCTATGGTAAAAGCAAGACCTTTCACTCCCTTTTTGAAAAGCCCGTGATTATCTGGTCCCTTGAGGCACTACAGTCCGTCGAAGAAATTACCGAAATAGTTCTGGTATTAAAAGAGGAGGATTTAGTATCAGGGGGCAACCTAATAGAAAATTACAATATTACAAAAGTCAGCTATATTGTTCCTGGCGGCAAAGAAAGACAAGATTCTGTCTGCAATGGCATTAAGATACTGGGCGATAAGACATCAGTAGCAGTAATACACGATGGAGCAAGACCACTGGTAGAGAAAGATCTAATCAGGAGAACTATAATGGAATTAAAGGGTTTTGACGGTGTTATTGCAGGTGTGCCTGCGAAAGACACTATTAAAGAGGGCAGGAGACAAGGGACAGAGATAGTCGTGAGTAAGACATTGAATCGCCATATCTTGTGGTCGATCCAGACACCGCAGGCATTTCATTTTCAGAAGATAAAGGATGCATATGAAAGGGCAGTTACTGAAAAATATTACGCCACTGATGAAGCAGCTTTGATTGAGCGATATGGTGGTAAGGTCAAAGTTATAATGGGATCGTACAGGAACATCAAAATAACCACGGCAGAGGATATATATATTGCTGAAGCACTGCTGTCAACTCAAGCAATATGAATTTATCCACTCAAAATAATAAAGGGTAACACGAGATGAATTTCCGTATAGGTATTGGCTACGACTCGCACAGGCTTGCTGAAGGCAGAATGCTCGTCCTTGGAGGAGTAAACATCCCTTTTGAAAAAGGACTCCTTGGGCATTCAGATGGAGATGTCCTCTGTCATGCAATTGTTGATGCCATCATAGGTGCAATGGGGGTGGGCGATATTGGAAGGCATTTTCCTGATACTGACACTAAATGGAAAGATTACTCGAGCATTAGGTTATTAAGGCATGTTGTTGAGCTTGTCCATTCAGAAGGACTTAAAATTGTCTGGATTGATTCTGTTATCATGGCCGAAAGGCCGAAACTTGCATCTCACATAAGCCTTATGAAGGATACTATCTCGCAGGCGGGGATTCTGCCCGCTACAATAAATATTAAGGCAAAGACAAACGAGGGCATGGGATTCATTGGGTGTGGCGAGGGTATCGCAGCACAAGCGGTATGCCTCTTGATGCAGGCTTAAAAATCGGAGGGGAAATATTTTTGTTGCTTTTTTGGTATTGTTTATGTTATCCTTCTTTTAGAAAGTGAGTTTCCGGTGGCTATACCGGAGGGGCAACACCCGTTCCCATTCCGAACACGGAAGTTAAGTCCTCCAGGGCCGATGATACTATGACCGCGAGGTCATGGGAAAGTAGGATGCTGCCGGATTAGAAAATGAAAGTCAAAGAGCCCAGTGAAAAGCTGGGCTCTTTGACTTTATATATTGTGTTTCTATGAAAAAAAAGGGGTAGGCGCTCAAATAGTTATTATAGTGTAACGATCATATTATCAATTAACCTTATATCTCCAATTCTTACCGATGTTGCGAGAAGATTCTCTTTTTCGAGTTCAAATATTTCATCCAGTGTATCGGGACTGTAGATACCGGCGTATTGGATCTCTGAAATAAGTGGTTCGGCCTTCAGCATATTATTCATCTCTTTTTTGGCAACTATCAAATTTGAGTCGCCTGCTTTTATCGCCTGCGATATAGAGAGAAGCGTCCTGTATAGCACAGTAGCTGCCCTCCTTTGTTGTGCGTTTAAGTAACTATTCCGCGAGCTTATTGCGAGTCCATCCTTCTCTCTGACAGTCGGACATACTGTCAGTTTTACATTAATATTTAAATCTTTTATCAGCCTGCTAATAATCATGCCTTGCTGAAAATCCTTCTGCCCAAAATACGCTCTGGCTGGCATTAAAATATTAAAAAACTTACAGATAATAGTTGCAACGCCTGTAAAATGTCCTCTCCTGAATGCACCGCACAACTTATCCGATAATCCGGCTACATTTACATAAGTAGCGAAAGTATCACTGTAGATGGACTTAGCATCTGGTATAAATAAAATATCAACGCCCTCTCTCTGCGATCTTTCTATGTCGGCCTCTATCGTTCGCGGATATTTATCGAAATCCTCGCTCGGTCCAAATTGAGCGGGATTTACAAATATACTGACAACTGTAACACCATTTTCGCTCTTTGCCTTCCTGACAAGGCTCATATGCCCCTCGTGCAGAGCCCCCATTGTAGGAACAAAGCCGATTGTCGTACCTTCAAATAGATGTATCTTTGAGACTTCATGCATTATTTCAGGCGATCTTATTATCTTCATACTAAGCGATATACTCTGTCTCATCTGGAGGTAAAGACCAATGGAGGGTAAAGGTGAGAGTTGTAACTGCTCAGGTATTCAGGATTCAGTAATAGCGAACTTCCTCATCAGCATTCTGAATACTGAGTTCTGTATTCAGACTACGTGAGTAGTTACGAAATATTAGCATATTCATCGTGGCGCCATTTTTTCTGCTGCCTGAATCCTCATAGTTGCCCTTTTGATCGATGCATCCGCCCTCGCAAAATCAATCTTTTCGCCCTGTTTGAGCATTTCTTCTGCGCGCCTTCGGGACTCACCTGCCCTTTCGACATCGATATCTTCGGCCTGTTCAGCACTATCAGCAAGGATTATCGCTCTGTCACCAGATATCTCCAGATAGCCAGAGTTAACAAATATATATCTCGTCTCTTTGTCACTTCGGTATGCGAGTATTCCTATCTGTAAGGCCGTAATAAAAGATGCATGCCCAGGCAACAAACCAACTTCTCCTTCAACACCCACTGCAATAATCTCACTTACGCCCTTGTTAAACACAACGCCATGTGGCGTAATAATCTCTAGCTTTATCGTACTCTCTGTTTGTGTCCCCACTGTTACTTGCTCCAGCCCAGTTTTACAGCCTTTTCTTCTGCCTCTTCAATTGCCCCTACCATGTAGAAGGCTTGCTCGGGCATATCATCATACTGCCCATCTGCTATTTCGCTGAATCCTTTTATTGTGTCTTCGAGTTTTACATACTTGCCAGGTATCCCTGTGAATGTTTCTGCTACATGGAATGGTTGACTCAGAAATCTCTGTATCCTCCTTGCCCTCGAAACTATGAGCTTATCATCTTCCGATAGCTCTTCCATTCCGAGTATTGCGATGATATCATGGAGTTCTTTATACCTCTGAAGGACTGTCTGCACCCTTCTTGCTACTGCGTAGTGCTCCTCGCCAACAATACTTGGAGCAAGGGCGCGGGACGTTGAATCCAATGGATCAACTGCAGGATAGATACCGAGTTCTGCAATCTGCCTCGAAAGAACGACCGTACCGTCGAGGTGAGTAAAGGCGGTAGCAACGGCAGGATCTGTTAGGTCATCAGCAGGCACATATATTGCCTGCATCGAGGTGATAGCCCCTTTCTTTGTCGTCGTAATCCTCTCTTGGAGGATACCCATATCGGTGCCAAGATTCGGCTGATAACCAACTGCCGAAGGCATCCTGCCCAAGAGCGCAGAGACTTCAGCGCCTGCAAGTGTATATCTAAACATATTATCTATAAATACCAAGACATCCTGCCCTTGATCTCTGAAATACTCGGCTGCGGTGAGAGCAGTCAAAGCAACCCTTAACCTTGCACCAGGAGGCTCATTCATCTGCCCGTATACCAAGGCAACATTGCTAAGAACCCCTGATTCCTTCATCTCGAGGTAGAGGTCATTCCCCTCCCTCGTCCTCTCACCAACGCCTGCAAAAACAGAAACACCGCCGTGTTTCATGGCGATGTTATGAATCATCTCCATAATAATAACTGTCTTGCCAACGCCTGCACCGCCAAACATCCCCATCTTTCCTCCCTTAATAAACGGAACGAGCAGGTCAAAAACCTTAACGCCTGTCTCGAAGACCTCTGACACCGGTTCTTGCTCAGCAAAATCGGGTGCTGTTCTGTGGATAGGCCATCTGTCTTCAGACTGGATTGGACCAAGCTTATCATAAGGTTCGCCAATAACATTCATAATCCTTCCAAGGACTGCAGTACCAACAGGGATTGCTATTGGCCTTCCTGTATCGATAACCTTCATCCCCCTTACAACACCATCAGTGCTCTGCATGGCAATAGTCCTCACCCTGTTTTCACCAAGATGGGTCGTAACTTCAAGAGTGATATCGATTGCAGGGATGCCTTTTTCAGGGTCGCCTGGAGACTCTATTTTCAGCCCATTGAATATTGCAGGAAGCCCTTTTTCAAATTCTACATCGACAACTGCACTAATAACCTGAGATACCTTTCCTTGATTCATAACTAAACAACCTCCTCTGTCTTTTTACCCACTAAATCGAGCGATTTTACACTCAAAGCATCATTCTCTTGGGACAGGAATAAAGAACCACAACTTCATCATATATGCAATCATCTACTCTTAATGTCTTAATAGGAAAGCCCCTTTCAAAAATCACTTAATTCGTAATTACTACCTTATTGCTTCAACGCCGCCTACGATATCCATTAATTCGGCAGTGATGGAGGCCTGTCTCGCCTTGTTGTATTGCAACGTCAGATGATCTATCATATCGCCTGCAGCCTTTGTGGCATTCTCCATCGCAGTCATTCTCGCTGCCTCCTCGGATGCCTGTGACTCCAGTAGCGAGCTAAAGACCTGTATCTCGATATTTTTAGGAAGTAATCTATTAAATATTTCCTGCTGAGAAGGCTCATATAGAAACTCCGCCCCTTCTTGCCTTGCTTCGGCCCCTTCGGATACTATAGGTGCGAGAGGCAGCAGAGGAACAGCAACAACCTTCTGCGCAATAGCTGATCTAAACTCATTATATAAAAGTATTACTTCATCAAAGGTCTCATTTAGATAGTTTTCGCCAATATCCATCGCAATCGCTTGGGCATTCGTGTATGTTACCCTCCCTGACAATCCAACCCATGATCGCCTTAAATGACCGCCCCTTCTTATAAACAGGTCTACGCCCCTTTTGCCAGTCATGCTGACGCTAACTTCTAACCCTTCACCCCGTTTCTCCTTTATAAGTCTTGGTAATGCCTTCATAACATTGGAAGTAAATGCCCCGCATAATCCCCTATCGCCTGTGAGAGCCACTATCTCGACCTTCTTTCGAGGCCGCACTTCAAGGAGGGGATGCACCGCATCGACGTTCTTGACAAGGTCTAAAAGAACAGAATTCATCCTTTCTGCGTAATACCTTAGCGCGAGCATCTTATTTTGTATCTTCCTGAACTTGACAGCGGCAATCATCTTCATCGCCTTTGTAATCTGCCTTGTGCTCTTAACAGAACCTATTCTTTTTCTTATTTCTTTTAGTGCAGGCATTCACTCTCTCCTTATCGAATACCGCAAATATACATATAGTAACACAGAAACTTGAATCGCGCCCTTATTATTTTCGCTTCACCTATTTGCTAGACTATAAAGATCTTCTTAAATTCTACAACTACACTGACGAGCTTCTCTTTCATATCATCGTCAATAACTCCCTTTTCTCTCAACTCCTTCTTGACATCGGTCTTTCTATCCCTTATAAAATCAAGGAACTCCTCTTCGAATCTCCTTATTGCCTCAACAGGCATATCATCAAGATAGCCCTCTGTCCCGGCAAACAGGAGCATTAGTTGGTCCTCTACTGGCCGAGGCACGCACTGGTCCTGCTTTAAAAGCTCTGACATCCTTTTCCCTCGTTCTATCTGGAACAGGGTTGCCTTATCAAGGTCTGCGCCAAACTGAGCAAATGCCGCAAGTTCTCTAAACTGAGCAAGATCGAGTCTGAGCGTTCCTGCAACCTTTTTCATTGCCTTCGTCTGAGCAGCGCCGCCGACACGGCTGACAGAAAGGCCAGCATTGATTGCCGGTCTCACGCCGGCATAAAAAAGATCTGCCTCGAGATATATCTGGCCATCAGTAATAGAAATGACATTTGTCGGTATATATCCTGACACATCACCTGCCTGAGTCTCCACTATCGGCAGTGCAGTAAGTGACCCTCCGCCAAGTTCATCGCTTAATTTTGCAGACCTCTCAAGGAGTCTTGAGTGGAGGTAAAACACATCACCAGGATATGCCTCACGTCCTGGAGGGCGTCTCAGAAGAAGAGAGAGCTGCCTATAAGAAGAGGCCTGCTTGCTCAAGTCATCATATATTATTAATACATGCCTTCCGTTGTCCCTAAAATATTCACCAATTGAACAACCTGTATAAGGAGCAATATACTGCATTGGCGCCGGCTCACTTGCAGTCGATGATACGACAATCGTATGCTCCATCGCACCGTGCTCCGCAAGTGCCTGAACAGCGCGGGCAACACTAGCCCTCTTCTGGCCAATAGCGACATATATGCAGGTAACATCTCCGCCTCTTTGATTGATGATTGCGTCGATAGCAATCGCCGTCTTTCCTGTCTGACGGTCACCAATGATAAGCTCCCTCTGACCCCTTCCGATAGGAATCATAGCATCTATTGCCTTTACTCCTGTCTGGAGAGGCTCTCTAACAGGCTGCCTATCAATAATGCCAGGGGCAATAACATCAACTACTCTACTTGCCTTTGTGTTTATGGGGCCCTTGTCATCGATCGGCTGCCCTATGGCGTTGACAACCCTGCCTATCATCTCATCGCCAACAGGCACAGACATAACCCTACCTGTCCTTTTTACTACATCATTTTCGCCGATAAATGTATCCTCGCCAAAGAGAACTGCACCTACAACATCCTCTTCAAGGTTAAGCGCCATCCCATATATGCCAGACGGAAATTCGAGAAGCTCTGATGCCATACAATTATCCAGTCCGTAAATCTTCGCGATACCATCGCCCACGCTTGTTACAATGCCCACCTCACTGACATCAACACGTTTTTCGAAATCCGCTATCTGTCTTTTTAGATATTCACTAATCTCTTCTGCTTTGATCTCCATAGCGTCATCACCCCTTTATAATAAGTTTGTCCTTTAAAGATCGTAACTGCCCTTTTATACTGCTATCATATACCGTACTGCCGACTTTTATATATATGCCGCCAATGATGGAAGGGTCTATATCGAGTTCGAAATCAATATCTCTGCCTGTAATTTTCCTCAAAAACCCTACCAGCTCTTTCTCATATTCTCTGCTTACCTGCACAGGCACTGTAATAACTGCCTTTGCCCTCTTCTTCATCTCTAAGTATAGCGTTATTATAGATCTAACAATGTCAGGCATTGCACCTATGACTCTTTTATCGGATAAATATAATAGGTATTTAATAACCTTGTCAGAAATACCAAGCGTATGAGAAATATGGGAAATTATTTTCTGACGCTCCTCGCCAGTAAAGGAAGGACTAACCATAAAAGTCCTAATTTCTTTATCTTCCTCCATTAACCTAGCGATATTGCCCAGCTGCTCAATTGCTTGCGGAATCTCCTCTATGTCAACGTTCTTTAAAAGCTGTTTGGCATACTTTTTTACATTCTCAACTTTTCTCAAATCCTACCTCTTTTTGACTATTATGAGCAAGATCTCTTACTTTTCAGTTATTTCTTTCTGTCTCTAGCTGATTACTTAATATTGCGAGTGCTTCGTGCATAAGCCTATCCTGGTCTTCCGCCGTTAATCTGTCCTTGATTTTTTCCTCGGCAAGCTGCAGAGAGGCTTCTGCTGCCTCTGCCGCGATCACATCTTTTGCCTTCTTAAGCTCATAATCAATGTTAGTCTTTGCCTGTTCTAAAATCTTTATCCGTAGTTTCTCGCCTTCTTCTATTAACCACTCTTTCTTCTTCTCGCCAGAACTCTGCGACGCGGAGATTATTTCTTCGAACTCTTTATCCTTTAATTTTAGTCTTTCTTCTATCTCAGCAAGGGCCTTCTCTGCCAACTCTTTCGCCTCCTTCGACTCCTTGATATTCTTTTCGATTAACGCTTTTCTTTGCCCGAAATAGTTTCTGGCCGGATTTTTAGCAACTAACACGATTAAAAATACAAGCAGCGCAAAGTTAACTATTTTCCAGAGCCAACCCATAAGCTTGTCATCCTCTCCGCCACCGCCTGCTGCAAAAGACACCTCAGTAAATAGTAAACAACAGGCCATAAATAGCAAAAAGACAAACAACAAGCACCGCGCAAAAAACTTCTTTAGATGGATGTATTTCTGATTCATGTCCATCAAGTCTTCACCAGTTTTCCTACTATTTCTTCAGAAAGTCTTTCTATACCAGCCTTTAACTCTGTCTTTGCCTTTTCAGTTTCGGTATATAGTTCCTTTCTAGCTTTTTCGATCATATCGACAGCTTCTGCCTCTGTTTTTGAAAGCACTTCCTTTTGCCTTGCAAGCCCTTCTTCCTTTAGCAGATCAAATATCTCTTTTGCCCTATTCTTTGTCGATAGAAGCTCGGAATTGAATCTTGCAATGGATTCTTCTTTGCTGACCGTCATCGCCTTTGCTTCGTTGAGGGCGCCATCGATGGCCCCTTCTCTGTCTTCTAATACCTTTGCAAGAGGCTTAAATAAGATTGCATTCAGAACAAAAAATAAGATAAGAAAATTGGCTACAAGGACAAAAAACCATAGACTGAATTCTATCATGTCTCCTCCTTTTTCAATTCTGGAGTCTTCTAAAAAGCATTATCGAGAAAAATACTATCACGGTCTTCTTAATTTTGTCAAGCATTTTATGCATAGGCGAGATAAGAAAAACTTAAATGATGATAAGAAAAGCTGAAAAGTGAACTCCTTTTAAATTTTATTGAGAATCTCGCTATAGTTTATGTTAAATTATAGTATACCGCTGATATTTGTGGCATAGTTATACCTGAATCCGTGATATTACGGATTCAGGATATTATAATGTTATACGGTAGAAAGGCTCTTGCAAAAGTCTTTGTTCGTCATTCTCGAGGTCTTTATCGGGAATCCAGTATCCTTTAAAAACAAAGACTTCCCTGCTTACTGCCTGCAGGGACGGCGTCTGGATACCCGCTGGAGCCTGCCCCTCGAAGTTCGTAATCGGTGGCGGTCATGACGACAAAAATAATTTCTTTCAGACTTTTGCAAGAGGTTCAAGAAATAAAAAATTGTTTGACATTATGTTTAAGTTTGGTGAAATTGAGGGCAGAGATCATTTTACATTTCAAGTAAAAGATAAGTGTCCTTGATTCATATCAATCTTAACCGTTAGCCATAAAGGAGAAAACATGAAAACACTCAATGAACTAAAGCGTTTGGAAAAAGTCATGGGGGAATCGCCCCTCCCAAGGGCAACAGGAGAATGGGGAGGTGCCGATGTGCTTATCACACGGAAAGCACCTTCAAGGAGTGCGGAAGGTGGATTTTACCCAGATCCAAGATACATCGTAACAGAGTACTCTCTTGAGCTTACTTGGCTGTTCGACGAGCTGGGAGACGCGTTCTATGCTGAGGAAAGACTGGACGGTTGTTCAAAGATTGAATTCTTCGGTCGTTTAGCAAACGCTGCGAACAGGTGCATACAACGCTCCGAACCATTAACGGAACACATCCTCTATGCCGCTGTTCTTCATGAAGCCCATGCCATTCATGACGAAATGGAAGAAGGTACTTTTCAATACTTAACAGTCGCTGTAGGAAATGAAATAGTCGATGACTACGTTGATGAAGCTCTGAGAACTGGATTCATTGGCAGTGATGCAACTTTGGGTTTTTTCAGGAATCGTGGAGTGGAGGTGACAAATGATTGACCTCACTCGTCATGCCCATGATTTTCTAAAAGACTTGCAGGCAGAACAGTTCAAACAAGTTACGAAGAAGGTTCTATCTTTGCTGCGTGATCCATATCCACAAGACTGCAAGCATTTAGCTGACCATCCCGGATTTAGACGAGTTGATGTGGGAGAATTCAGAGTATGCTATCAGGCATCGGGTGCTGTTGTGCGTATAGCAGTGATTAGACGCCGCAATGATGCTGTTGTTTACAGGGAAATAAAAATGATCAATGGCTAACAAATCGCTGCACTGGATTTTTACTCCGCTGCGCTCCGTAAAAAACAGTGAGCTCAAACGTTAGGCACCAAGGGGAAAAATAAAACGTATGTGTGAGTTGTTTGGCCTCAATTTTAACCAACCTATTCAGTGCTCGCTTTCTTTCAGAGGATTCCGCCATCGCGGCAAACATAACCCCGACGGATGGGGAATAGCCAGATTTGATGGACGAGACTGTCAAGTATTTAAGGAACCAATTAAAGCCCCAAACAGCAAGTTGGCCACCTTCCTCCGCGACTATGAATCTTTTGTGAGTAAGATTTTCATTGGTCATGTGCGGTACGCTAGCCGAGGTAATCATACGCTTCAGAACACACACCCCTTTTCACGCACTTTTCGGTCCCGCAAGGTAGTACTTGCCCACAACGGCACTTTGGACCCCGTTATACCCGAGGCTGCATTGAAGTTTCACCCTGTGGGTGAAACTGACTCTGAGTATCTACTTTGTGCGTTGCTTACCATGCTGTCCGAGGAGCGAATTCGCTTTACAGATTTTCAGAGAATTGAGGCTGTCCTTCGTAAATTCAACAGATTCGGCAACATGAATCTTCTTTTTTCAGAGGGGGATCATCTTTACAGCTATCGCGACCATAATCGCTATAACGGCCTTTGCATCACTAAGCGGACTGCGCCATTCGATAGAGTATCTCTGCGGGACGAAGACTGGAAGGTTGATTTGGCGGAGGAGAAGCACCCGGATCAAAGAGGTTTTGTGATAGCGACTCACCCTTTGACGAACGAAAAGTGGAATGATATGCTGCCAGGCTCCCTGCGTGTTTTCAAGGATGGGCAGTGCGTTTATGGTGTCTAACAATGCACTGCACCTGCCCGCTATTCCGCTACGCTCCATAGCGGTTGGTGAGCTTGGTCGTTAGCCCCAAAAAAGGAAAGCATGTGTCAAAGATACTGATTCCTTCATCAAGCCCAGAAGATTGGAAACGATTTCTTGCTGAACCTGATAAACATTGGAAAACGGGATATTCGGCTCGTTCGTTAGCTTACTGCTGGCAGGAAGCCGGTGAGATACCCCCAGATATTATTTCGGTTCTTTCACAAATCCCGTCTCTTAAAGACCTGGATACTATTTTTGCGATTCCAGAACATAAGGTCGCATTACCAGGCGGTGCAAGACCGTCCCAGAATGATGTATGGATACTTGCCGAAACACCAGCGGGATTGGTTTCTATATCAGTTGAAGGCAAAGTCTCGGAACCATTTGGCCCCACTATCGAAGAGTGGTTTGACAATAAATCGCCAGGAAGAGAACAGAGGCTGAAATTTTTATGTGCTGAACTTGGCTTGAGCTTTCCACCACCGTTAACTGCACGCTATCAGCTTTTTCATCGGACTGTATCTGCCACTTTAGAGGCCAAGCGTTTTCGAGCAAAAGAA
>JAJOKM010000038.1 GCA_021129835.1 Thermodesulfovibrionales bacterium
CTCTTGCAAAAGTCTGAAAGAATAAGATTTCTCCCTTCGGTCGAAATGACAAAGTGGCTTGTCTATTGTCATTTCGAAGCATGGAGTGCTGAGAAATCTTCAAAGGTTGGAGTTTTGCAAGAGCCTCATGACATCTTAGTCTATATTGAAACTTTTTTGCAACTATGT
Source organism: Thermodesulfovibrionales bacterium (assembly GCA_021129835.1). Classification (GTDB taxonomy): domain Bacteria; phylum Nitrospirota; class Thermodesulfovibrionia; order Thermodesulfovibrionales; family Dissulfurispiraceae; genus JAJOKM01. The sequence goes on from JAJOKM010000038.1 coordinate 169, forward strand.
CAAAAAAAATCCTGCACCTTTTCATTCCAAAGGTGCAGGATTTCGCTAATCAAAAATGTCCGTAACTATTTAGGTTGTCAGATTCACAGTTCAAAGTTCACGGTTAACAGCCTTATATTTTCATAACTACTAAGCTACTCAGGATGTCATTCCCGCAGTCTTTTGAGCGGGAATCCAGTATTTTTTAATTAAAATCAACGGCGTATAGATTCCCGCTTAATGACTGCGGGAATGACGACAATACCGTGAACCTTGAACCTGAGTAGTTACAAATGTCCTTTTGGCTTAATGAGTTTAAACTACTCACCCCCACCTCCTCAAACTCCATGCTTTTTCAGCTCTTTTTCAGAAAGCCCAAAATAGTGACCTACTTCATGCAGTAGCGTACTTTTAATCTGGCAGCGGAGTTCTCTTTCTGATAAACAGATGTTCTCGATATTTTTTTGAAAGAGTGTGATCTTGTTTGGGGAGGGGTAGGGCATATCGAGTAAACTGCCCTTATCTGTGTAAGGAGCTCCTTCAAAAAGGCCTAAAAGCAGCCCTTTTGACCCTCCAATTTTTTTGTCGTCTCTTGGTGGATAATCTTCCACTATAATTAGTATGTTTGTGAGGAGTTTTTTAAACTCAGGAGGCAATTCTTTAATTGACTCTTCAACAAGGGCATCAAAATCATGTCTGCTTACTCGATAAGGCATTATTTTATAATCTCCGAAAAAATCTGTAGGATTATACCGACCCCTTTTACCTCAACTAATCTGGAGAAGAACCTTATTTTTAATTGAAATAAGGTATAATGAGTATTATACCAGGAATATTATTATGAATAGAGAAATACAAAAGATATTAATTGCAAACAGGGGGGTCCCAGCCGTCAGGGTTGCGCATACCTGCCGCGATAGGAGGATACCTACCACTGCTGTATATAGCACTCCTGATCGGCTTGCACATCATGTGTTTATGTCTGATACAGCAGTTCATATTGGGGAGGCTCCGCCTGCTGAGTCTTATCTTAATATAGATAAGATAATTGATGCAGCTCACAAAAGCAAGTCAAATGCCATACACCCTGGATGGGGCTTTCTGGCTGAAAATCATGAGTTCGCCCAAGCGGTTATAGATGCAGGGCTGATATGGATAGGTCCATCACCAGATGTTATCAGATTAATGGGAGATAAAATAAGGGCGAAAATGATTGCCAGCAGAGCAAATGTTCCGACCATCCCTGGCATTAGTGATGTTACCGATGCTGAGCAGATAAGAGAGTGGATGAAGGATGAAAATGTGGTCTTTCCGATTATGATAAAGGCCGCGGCAGGAGGCGGGGGCAAGGGGATGGTAAAGGCCGAGAACAATGAGCAACTTGCCAGTGGATTAATGCAAGCTCGTTCTGAGGCCAAAAAATCTTTTGGTGACGAAGCCATTCTGGTAGAGAAATACATTGAGCGTGGCAGGCATATTGAAGTTCAAATTATTGCAGATGCACATGGCAATGTAATTCATCTTTATGAGAGAGAGTGCACTCTTCAAAGGCGTAATCAGAAAATCATAGAGGAGGCGCTGTCACCTACCCTTGATCATGACCTTCGACAGGAAATATGCTTTATTGCAACCCGGTTGATGCGCGAGATAGGCTACACATCAGCAGGTACGGTTGAGTTTATTTTTGATCTGCCTACAAGGAAGTTTTATTTTCTTGAGGTTAACACGCGGTTACAGGTTGAGCATGGAATTACAGAGCTTATCTCAGGGGTAGATATAGTCGGATTAATGATTGATGTGTCAATGGGTAAGCGGTTGCCGTTTAAACAAGCAGATATACATCCAAACAGGTGGGCATTAGAGGTACGACTTAATGCCGAAGACCCCAGAAATTTCAGCCCTTCTTTTGGGACGATTACACGACTTGAGATGCCTCATGGGCCAGGGGTAAGAATAGCCTCAGGGGTGTATGAAGGCGCTAACATTCCGCCATACTATGATTCTCTGTTTATGTTATTGATGGCAACAGGCGCTGATAGGGCAGATGCCATAAGGGTGATGGACCGTGCATTGAGCAGAAATCTCAGGGTTGAAGGAGTGAAGACACTTGCACCCCTCTTGTTAAGTATTATCAGACATCCTGCTTTTATCGCCGGCGAGGTCTCTACCCGCTTTATAGAGGAACATATGGATGAACTTATCTCCTTGTTTAGGGTAGCGACCAGCGAAGATGAGGTGCTTAAGGTTGCAAAGTATGTAGCAGAAATATCAGCATTAGGGCCACAAAGCTGGATGTAAAGAGGGCTCTTTTTTTGTAACAACCAAGGCTCCATTTAAGGTGTTTTCAGATGAAAAAAAAGAGAGAAAGCAGCGTCTTTGTAAAACCAGGGATGTCGGCTAAAGAAATAGTTAAAGCAGTTCATTCCCTTAAGGGTGTCTGTTTAACATCTACTGGTATGCGGGATGCTGGACAGTCTGATTTTAAAAATCGTCATCGCATATATGACCTGAAGACTCTCGCTCCTTATTACAATAAAATGGGTCTATTTAGTGCAGAATGTCATGGTGGCGCAAGATGGCATGTAGGAGTAATGAACAGAAGGGAGTGCCCCTTTGAGGAGATCCGAATTTTGCGCGAACTTATGCCTGATGTGTTGCTCCAGACACTTGTAAGAGAGACCAATCTGTGGGGTTACAGGCCTTATCCTAAGAATGTTATTGAATATGCAGTCTCAAGAGTGGATATCGATGTATGGAGGTGTTTTTCTTTTTTAAACGATGTGAGAAATATGCGAGCGGTAGCAGAGGTTGTGATGAGACGCGGCAGACTCTTTGAGCCAAGCATATCATTCACTGTAGCAGATTGGGCCACAAACGATTATTATTTAAGTGTTGTTCGCGATCTGGTTGACCTCTGTGGAGGAACTGATGAAATAATTTTGTGTATTAAAGATATGGCAGGTATTGGTAGTGCCAAACGAATTAGTAGCCTTGTTGATGCAATTAAACAGATATACCCGGACATGGTTATTCAATATCATAGGCATATAACAGATGGACTTGCTATGCCAGCGGTTTTGGCTGCTGTGCAGGCAGGTGTAAAGATAGTTGATGTCGAGGAAGATTCAATGGTTCGTTTTTATGGAGAGCTGCCAATATTGAGTGTGCAGGCATATTTCGAGGAATCAGGGATTCCGGTACATATTAACCGGACAGAGGCAGAGGCTGCTGTTCAGAAGGCACGCGAGTGGATAGGCTATTACGAGTGGGCTGAGTCTCCATTTAAAGGATATGACCATACAGTAATACGACATAAAATGCCTGGTGGCGCCTTCCCTAGTTCTTTTGAGCAGGCACAAAAAGGCGAATTTCTTCATCTCATGCCGCTCATACTAAAGATGATGTCTCTGTACAACAGGGTTGTAAAGTATTTTGATGTTACACCTGGCTCACAGATAACATGGGTGACATGCAGTGGCATAATAAACCGATATGTAAAAGAAAAGGGAGAGACTGGCGCCAGACATATAATTATGCTCCTTACAAAATTTGTGGAGGAAAAGGCACAGGATTTTGAAGCAATGGAAAAAGACGAAGAACAAGAGGAGTTGCTTCAGCTTTTTAGAAACGCACCCGGCGATTTTAAAAATCTGTTGCTTGGCAATTATGGGAAACTTCCTGCTGGCTGGCCTCCAGACTGGGTTTACAGAAGCGCATTTGGTGATGAATGGCAAGCAAAAATAAAGAGCCGCAAGGAATTATCACCTCTGGATATGTTGGAGAACGATGACCTTGTGAGACTCAGAAACGACTTATCAGAAGCGATCGGCAGAGAACCTACTGAAGAGGAGTTTATTCTTTATCTCATGCATCCAAAAGACGCCCTTGGGATGATTGAATTCAGAGAAAAATATGGAGTGGCGCCCCTTGTGCTTCCGACAGACATATGGAGAAATGGCTTAAAGAAACCAGGCGACAGAGTAGATTTTGAATTATGGGGGAAACCTTACACCATAGAACTTATATCGTTGGGTGCAGAACACGAAGGCTTGATACATGCCGTAATGAAGGTTAATAACAAAGCAAGGGTTTATACAATCGAAACACCGAGAGCCAGAAAGGCTGAAACCATAATGGCGAGAGGGCCAAACGATATAGGCGCACCAATAAATGGCAATATATGGAGAATCGGAAACCCTGAAAGGGGCATTATTAAAGCAGGAGATATTGTTCATAAGGGCGAAGAGATCGCAAACATGGAGGCCATGAAAATGGAAAATGCAGTTATTGCGCCATTTAATGCACAGATAAAAGAAGTGTGTGTTAACCTAAATGATACCGTTCAGGAAGGCCAGATTCTCTTCGTCCTCGAAAGACTCTAAGCCAAATATAGCCTGTTGCCTCATTGAATACTATCCAGCATTGATCGAATTAGGGTGCCTTTGTATAACAAAGCGACATAATAAAAGAGAGAACAAACCTTTAATCTGAGAAAGGAAATCGACTCGACCTCAAAGATCTATTATTGTATCCACTATTATTGTATCCAGAGAAAGTTACTATGAATCCAGCCTATCCTGCCCCATTCATCTTGTACTCTTCTCCATACACCCCGTTCTTCAAGAACCCTGAAAGAATAATACATCTTCGCAGGGCCCATAGCACTGATAGAAAAATTTGTGCCAGGACCTGTCCTTATATTAACCCTCTCTTTTTTTACAACGGCACAACGATAGGTGGTAGATAGCAGACCACTATATATCCAATTAACATCTCCATCAACATCTTTTACGGCGTACCAATTGCCATTCAGACACACACCAACCTTCTTGAATGGCATGTATTTAAAGACCTGCCATGCTACCTTATGATCTGTGCCAGGTCCAACCCTTAAATTTGCTTTTGGTACCTTTACACATACTGCATTTGCGCATACGGGATTTGCAGATACGACATTTACAACATTAACGCTGGTTGCAATGAATATCATTAAACCCATAATAATGAACACTTTTTTCATAGATATCCTCCAGGCATAATCCCTCTTAGATTACATTAATCTATAATATAATTTAAGGTAAGTTATGTCAAGCCTTAGGTCCTTTGTGAAAAAATGGGGATCCCAAAAAGTCAGAAGATTTTTTGGGGATATAGTTACGACTCAGGTTCAAATAGGCTTAATAGCTTATCCTTCCATCTCAATACTACAAGGCTAAATGCCTATGTTTCGCCAATTGCTTGATCTCTTAATTTGGTTGACTTCTAACAGCTTTTGTTTTATCATTCTTTTAGCCCCTTTATGGTTTTTTGTTTAACCATCGCAACTACTCAGGCCTTCCTTTTTAAAAGAGGATATGTTTTTTACTCATCCCCATTTTAGAAAAGGGGGGCGAGGGGGGATTTGAAAACATTTGGATAGCAACTATGCTTTCGTATAAAGTAGGAGAACTAAAGAGGGGGACAAAGAAAATATACCTGAGCAGTTACTAACCATCTTAGGTGATATTCTATGCCGTCTGAAATCTTTTAGCTACCGGGGGGTTTTCTCGTTTCTGGAGAGTTCTACCTCTATTTTAGTGGGAAAATACGAAAAATAAATCTTCTCCATGGAGAGGTGCCAGAGTGGTTGAATGGGGCGGTCTCGAAAACCGCTATGGGGGCAACTCCATCGAGGGTTCAAATCCCTCCCTCTCTGCCAGTCATGAAAAAGTTTGACTGCAGGAATTCAGGGCGCGGGATACATTTGTATTGGTTCTTCCGGGATAATAGATTCTGGGTCATTTGTGTCTAAATAACCGGGGCATTCAACGTATTGAGTTTAGCTTCTCTTTTTCTGAAAAAAAATATAACCTATGGTATAATCAGGGTAAATGGGTTACTCATTAACTCTTTCATCCATACACCAATACACTCATCAATTCATAAGGAGGGGGATATGGCAACGGCTTTTAGGTGGACAGGAAAGACTTTTAAGGGAAGTATTCAGAAAGGTGAGATGACCGCCGATAGCAAGGACGAGGTTGTATCCAGCCTTCGAAGACAGGGCATATTCCCAACAATTATCAATGAGGCAAGACCAGTCAAAGAGGTATTTAAAGACCTCTCCATCTTCAAGCCAAGAAAACAGAAGATTACAGATAAGAACATAGTCGTTTTTACCCGCCAATTTGCCACCATGTTTACTGCTGGCATTCCCATTGTTCAGGGGTTGAATATACTCGCAAAGCAGGCAGATAACAAGACATTTGGCAGTATCATAGCAGAGATAAAAAGCGATGTGGAGGCAGGCGATACTTTAGCCGATGCCTTACGAATGCACCCGAAAATCTTTGATAGCCTTTATGTGAATCTTGTAGCAGCAGGAGAAGCAGGAGGCGTCCTCGATACAGTACTAGGAAGACTCGCAAACTATATCGAAATGACAATAAAACTAAAGAGAAAGGTCAAAGGCGCAATGATATATCCTGTCGCAGTTATGGGAGTAGCTGTGTTGGTTGTTTCAATAATCATGATATGGGTTATACCTGTATTTGCAGAGATATTTGAAGGAATGGGCATTCCTCTTCCCCTGCCTACACAGATTGTTATTACTATAAGTAATTTCATGGGTGGCATTGGCGGCCTGGCTGTGCTGGGCGTACTGGTATCAACAATCATTGGCATACGATACTACAGAGGAACAGAGAAGGGAAGTATAGCTACAGATAGGCTTATGCTAAAGATACCAGTAATTGGCGACCTCGTGAGAAAGGTTGCTGTCGCAAGATTCACAAGGACACTCGGGACGCTCTTAAGTAGTGGCGTCCCTATATTAGACGGTCTTGACATATGTGCAAGGGTAGCGGGCAACAAGGTGATTGAAGAAGTAGTCTTAAGAGCTAAAACAGAGGTTGCCACAGGCAAGACTGTTGCAGATCCTCTTTCTGAGTCAGAGATCTTTCCTCCCATGGTCGTCCAGATGATCGAAGTTGGTGAATCGACTGGTACCATTGATCAGATGCTCGCAAAGATAGCGGATTTTTATGATGACGAGGTCGACAACTCTGTCACAAATCTTACTACCCTGTTAGAGCCAGCGATGATAATATTCCTTGGGGTGACGATCGGGTTTATAGTTGTAGCGTTATATATGCCAATATTTAAGATGGGGGAAGTCGTAGGAGTATAGATGCGGTATTATTCTAAACTAAGGATTTTGACTGTGAGCGGGCTAATGCTATCACAGTAACGCTTTTTGCCCCTGCAGTTAATAATGCACTGGCGCATTCCCTTGCCGTTGCACCTGTTGTTACTACATCATCTACGAGCAATAAATCCATTTCTTTTATCTTCTCTGATGCAGTATATGTACTTTTTACATTTTTGAGCCGTTCTTCCCTATTAACTTCTGTTTGCGGAAGTGTATCTTTAATTTTTTTGAGGATATTTAACATCGAGGGAATCTTTAATTCCCTCGATAAATGACGGCCTATAACAGCAGTCTGATTGAATTCCCTCTGACGGAGTCTCTTTTTGTGAAGGGGGACAGGCACTATTCCATCTGCCTCTGGTATGGCTAAATCGCATAGCAGACCACTTAATGGTCTCGCGAGCCTTTTTATTCCGGTGAATTTTAGGAGGTGAATAGCCTTTCTCAATGTGCCTTCATAAATTCCGTAATACAGTATTGTTGTAAATGATGGTTTTGCTCTAAGGCATGATTCACAGATTGTTGTGTAAAGAGAGATTGTTGGTATTCCACATATATTGCATGCATTGCCAGAATACTTCTCGATGCCCTTCCAGCAGGCTGCACAAATCGGGCTATGAATGAACCTGTCTGATTTGCTCTCGCAAATAGGGCACCTGGAGGGGAAAAATAGATTCAAGAGATTACCATAGCAGATCATCGTTGGTAGCGATATTAAAACAGCTCCTCTAATACCATAATTTCACTTCTCTTCTGCCCTGTGGAGATAATTTGAACCTTCATTTTTAACGCCTCCTCGATTTTTTTGATGTACTTCATAGCGTTAGCAGGGAGTTTGTTAGAGTCTTTTGTCCCTGCTGTGTTTTCCTTCCACCCATCTATTTCTTCGTATATAGGTTCGCAATTTTCGAGTATTGACATTTCTTTAGGAAATTCATCATATACTTTACCAGCATACCTGTAGCCAACACATATCTTGAGTTTATCAAGCTCATCGAGGATATCGAGTTTAGTAATGGCAATTCCTGTAAGTCCGTTTACGCGCATAGCATGTTTTAAAATCAATAAGTCAATCCAGCCGCATCTTCTCGGCCTTCCGGTGGTTGCACCAAATTCTCCGCCTTTTTGCCTCATGAATTCCCCAAGGTCACCCTTCATTTCTGTCGGGAATGGTCCTTCTCCAACCCTTGTGGAATATGCCTTTACAATGCCCAGAACCTTATTTATCTTTGTCGGACCAATCCCTAAACCTGTGCATACCCCGCCTGCGATGGTATTTGACGATGTAACAAATGGGTATGTCCCGTGGTCTATATCTAAAAGCGTCCCCTGGGCCCCTTCAAAAAGGATGTTTTTCCCTGAATCTATCTCCCTGTTTATTATAATATCAGTATCTGCTACAAAACTGGAGAGCCGTTCCGCGTATTTCATATATTCTGTATATATCTCATCCGCATTTAATGGTGCAACCTTGTAAAGGTTTTCTAATAAAAAATTTATGAATGAGAGGTTTGTTGCTAATTTTTCTCTAAATACATCCGGAGTTAGTAAATCTATAACCCTGATACCATGTCTTGCAATTTTATCCGCATAGGCCGGTCCTATACCCTTGCTTGTAGTGCCAATTTTTTTACCACCTCTGTTTTTTTCGCCCTCTTTTTCGATCGCTATATGATAAGACATTACTATGTGTGCATTCTTTGATATTAGCAAATTTCTACCTATATCGATCCCCCTTGCCTTAAGTCCATCTATTTCTGTAATCAAGGCAGGGGGGGTAATAACTACACCGTTACCAATAATACATTTTTTCCCTTCATGGAGAATGCCTGAAGGGATGAGGTGAAGCACATATTTTTCACTATTCACTACAACTGTGTGACCAGCATTATTACCACCCTGATACCGCGCAATCACATCGGCCTTTTCTGTTAAAAAGTCGACTATCTTTCCTTTCCCCTCGTCACCCCACTGGGCGCCGACTACTACAACTGTTGCCATAAAATTACCTCGTAGAGTAAAGTATCAAAGATTTATTACCTTGACACTAAGAATATTTGGAAGATTTCTAATCTTCTCCACTATCTCTCCAGATACTGGAGAATCGATATTCACAACAGAGGTTGCCAGTCCTCCTGCCTTATCCCTTCCAAAGTGCATGCGGGCTATATTGATATTGTTTTCGCCCAAAAGTGCGCCTATATCCCCTATAACCCCTGGTTTGTCGTTATTATACATAAACAACATATTTCCTTCCGGAACTATTTCTACGGTGAAATTATCTATTTTTACTATCCTCTGATCCCTTTTACTAAATAATGTTCCATCCACCTGAAGCTCTCCATCAGGAGACTTTATCCGCATGGCTATTATGCCCTGATAGTCCCCTGCATCGGTGCTCTTTGTCTCCTTTACCTCTATTCTACGCTCTTTAGCAATAACTGGTGCATTTACAAAGTTCACCGTTTCGTGAAGTATTGGTGTTAACAATCCTTTAAGGGCAGCAATCGTTATTGGAGAGATATTTAATTTTGACACCTCCCCTCGATACTCCAGTGTAACCTCCGCCATTTCGCCCTCAAATATCTGAGAGACAAAGCTCCCGATCTTCTCTGCCAGAGTTATATAAGGCTGCAATACTGCTACCTGATCTATTGGTATTGATGGAAAGTTTACCGCATTCCTGATCGTCTCATGAATGAGATAATCCACAACCTGTTCTGCGATAGCTATCGCAACATTTTCCTGCGCCTCTTTTGTTGATGCCCCGAGGTGTGGCGTGCATACAACTCTTTCATGTTTAACAAGAGGGTTATCTACTGGTGGCTCTTTTTCGAAGACATCCATTGCTGCACCTGCTACCTTACCGCTCTTTAGGGCATCATATAGATCTTTTTCGTTTACGATGCCACCTCTTGCGCAGTTGATAATAAAGACGCCTGTCTTCATCTCTTTTAAGGACTCTCTTTTTATAAGATTTCTCGTCTCATTCGTTAGTGGGGCATGTATAGTTACGAAGTCTGCACGCCTTATGACCTCTATGAAGTCTAATTTTTCTACTCCCATTGCCTTAGCCTTATCTTTGCTTAAAAAAGGGTCGTAAGCAATAACATTCATGCCCAGGGCTTGTGCCCTCCTAGCAACTTCTCCTCCTATACTTCCAATGCCTATGACACTAAGAGTTTTATTAAAAAGCTCTATCCCGACGAATTTTTTCTTTTCCCACTTTCCCTGAGCTATAGACGCGCTTGCCTGCGGTATCTTTCTTGCTATAGAAAATATCATTGCGATGGTATGTTCTGCTGTTGTTATTGTGTTACCGTCCGGGGTATTCATAACCACTACGCCCCTCTTTGAAGCAGCGTACTTATCTATATTATCAAGTCCTGAGCCTGCACGACCAATCACCTTAAGATTTGTAGCGGCCTCAATTATCTCTGATGTGGCCTTTGTTGCACTCCTGACTATCAATGCATGGTAATCACTAATAATTGCCTTCAACTCATCAGGCTTGAGGTCTGTCTTTACATCTACTTCAAGTCCTGCTTTCCTTAACACCTCAATCCCTTTTGAAGAGATACTATCACTTACAAGAACCTTCATCATGCCTCCAGTATTTAGTCTATTAATATTTCTTGTGCCCTTGCAACACCGACTCCTAATCTGCTGGGCTGGCCCAACTCTTTTAAGACCATCTCGAGCGCAGCAATGCCAGTTATCACATCAAATATACCAGTATAACCAAGATGTGCAAGCCTGAATATCCTGCCCCTTGCCTTGTCCTGCCCACCTGCACCTGTAATACCATATTTTTCACGGAGTGTTTTATAGATTAACTGTCCATCAACTCCATCTGGCGCCTCGATGGCAGTAACAGAATTACTTGGTGACTCCTTTGCGTATAGCCTGAGTCCGATGGATTTTACTGCCTCCCTTGTGGCATGAGCAAACTTTGAATGTCTCTCAAACACATTCTCCAAGCCTTCTTTTCGTAGCATTTTTATTGCTTCGTTGAGCCCTATTATTAGTGTAATTGCTGATGTAAAATTCGTTTGGTTCGTTGCCAAACACTCCCTCTCCTTTCTGAAATCGAAATAAAACCGCGGCATTTTCGAGGTCTCGTTCTCTTTCCATGCCTTCTCACTAACACTAACAAAGGCGAGTCCAGGTGGCAACATCAAGCCTTTTTGAGAACCTCCAACCATTATGTCAATCCCCCATTCGTCTGTCCTTAAATCATGAGCAGCAAGGGCACTTATAGCATCTACAATAAAGAGCGTATCTCTAAAATTTCTTATAAGCCTTCCGAGCCCCTCAATATCATGATAAACTCCTGTAGATGTCTCTGTCGCCTGAACAAAGACGGCCTTTATATCAGGGTCTTTTCTCAGTGCGGTTTCGACTCTCTCTGGCTTTATGGAATAACCCCATTCAACCAGTATCTCCGCCACCTTTAATCCGTATGCCTGGCATATCTTTGTCCATCTCTCACCAAATTTTCCGCTGTTTATTACCAATACCTTATCACCTGAATTAAAGAAATTGGTGACCGAGCCTACCATACCACCTGTGCCTGTAGAGCTCAATATAAGGACATCGTTTTTTGTCTGATAAAGCCACTTCAGTCCTTCTTTAGCAGAATCAAGAATGGGCAAAAAAGCAGGAGACCTGTGATGGATTATGGGCATCGCCATCGAAAGAAGGATCTCTGGCGGCACTGGTGTTGGCCCCGGGGCCAAAAGATATTGTTTTAACACATAACCTCCAGTTGATACGAAATATTTTTTATCCTGGCGGCCAATGCATCTGCCGTCCACCAAGCAGATGAAAGTGGATATGGTACACCGACTGACCACTTTCAGGATTACAGTTGGTTACTATTCTGAATCCCTTTTCTGCAACACCTCTGTCCGCTGCAATTTTAGTGGCAGTCTTAACCAGATGACTAACAAGGCTATAATCCTCATCTTTAAGCTCTAGGATAGTAGAAAAGTGCTTCTTTGGAACAATGAGAATATGTACTGGTGCTTGCGGCTCTATATCTTCAAAGGCAAAAACAAGCTCATCTTCATACACTACCTTTGAAGGCATCTTTTTCTCAGCAATCTTACAAAATATGCAATTATCCATTTACACCCCCTGATATAATCTTCATTATACCTAATCCAGACATTCTGAGCTTTATTAGGATGTCTGATACTTGACATTACCCAAAGCTCGTAGCTTTTAGCTCGTAGTTTTTACTCTTTACTCTTTCCCTATTCACCCATTCGCCTCCTCTTCTAACGAAGTGTCTTAGACCCTGTCTCTTGGACATACAGTTAGCATAACACGACCTGCGATCACAAGCCAAACCTTGCCTCCACGGGTGGGCGGAAAACAAGACCCTGACCTACTGCTCTTCTTTCCTCTGTAAATACCTCTTTTGTTATTGCTCTTCACTTGTCATTGCGAACGAAGTGAAGCAATTTGGGCGGAATTGCCACGCCCTTCGGGTTCGCAATGACATTTTCATGCCCTTTTGTGTGCTGAAAGCAGATGTAGGTTTCGTATAATTTAGGAGAAATGTGTCTTTTTCTTTGATTATCCAATTTATCTTCATTTCAACATCTCCTTATGGTGTGCTTTCGTATAACGTTTTCGGGCTATACGAAGTCCCGAAGGGATTTGAGCGAACGAAGTGAGCCGCGTAGCCCGTGTTAGGCGAAGTGGCTTTTAAGAGCTCTTGAAAGGGGCTTCTCTTTC
>JAJOKM010000064.1 GCA_021129835.1 Thermodesulfovibrionales bacterium
GTATAGCCTTTTGTATAAAATATGCTCTAACCCCTTTCTGTAATATAGCAAGCTCCCCCGTCAAGGGGGAGGGAATTAAGGAATATTATCAATAAACATTCCCCCTCCCCTGGTGGGAGGGGGTAGGGGGAGGGGGCACTGAACTATTACGAATAATAAAGGTTAAATTAAAAAATAATCAAATAGCTTGGATAGCAAATCGTACCACACTTAAGATAAAACTCCATGACCAAAAAACGCCTTGGGCAAAACTTTCTATTCGACCCCTCAATCTTGCGCAGGATTATCGAGGTCTCTAAGATCACTCTTGATGATATGGTTGTTGAAATAGGACCAGGCACTGGAAGATTGACAAAATTGCTTGCAGGACTTGCCAGAAAGGTCATCGCAATTGAACTCGATTTTGGACTTTACGAAAAATTAAAAGAAGAACTGAAAGGGTTCAATAACATAGAACTCGTTCACTGCGATGCCCTCAAATACAATTATAAGGAATTACAGCCATTCAAAGTGGTCTCTAACATCCCCTACTATATAACGACGCCTATAATATTCAAGCTAATAGAGACGCGGACAAATCTCAGATCCATGACACTGACCATGCAAAAAGAGGTGGCTCAAAGGATCGTTGCAAAACCAGACACGAAGGACTACGGTGTGCTATCTATAGCCGTCCAGTATTATGGCCGTCCAAAGTTTGAGTTTATTGTTCCAAAAGGTGCATTCAGACCCGTCCCGAGGGTTGATTCTGCCGTAATCCATATGGATATGTGTGAAGAGCCAGCGGTAAAGGTCGTAGATGAAAAATTGTTTTTCAGGGTCGTAAAGACTGCCTTTTCACAGCGCAGGAAGACCCTCGCTAATGTCCTGAAACCAGTTCTGAAGAATACAGAAAAGGTATTAATTTCATCTGGAATTAAACCCATAAGAAGGGCAGAAACCCTTACCATTGAAGAATTTGCAAGGCTCTCGGATTTGATAAGAGATGCGGGAGGGGACTGAGGTGAGGATGGGTTCTTTCAGCCCGTTCGGGGAACGGGACCTACATATTAATGATCCTTTTAATGATTTTTCTTCGGTTTCTTCCCTTTTTTCGGCTAAATAGGCTATAATTTGAAGAGACTCGTAAGGCTTTATGTGGGTTTTAAAAAATTTAAAGCAAGCAAGAACCGCCCCCGCTTGTCTTTTGGAGGTATTATTATTAACATTATAATCGATGGATATAACGTCATCGGAGTCTTCCATAGGGATATAAAGAAGGCAAGAGAAGACTTTATCGATATGCTTGTACAATACAGAAGTCTAAAAACACACAACATAACGGTCGTCTTTGATGGGCATAAAAATGGTGACGGAGTTGAGCATGTGACTGTTCGCGGTGGTGTAAAGATTATCTATTCAAGACTCAGAGAGCGTGCAGATGATGTTATCAAAGGGATTATATCGAATGAACGAAGGAAATGGATCGTGATAAGCTCAGATAGAGAGATTATTAACCATGCGTGGTCCATGGATTCTATACCCATAAATTCAGACAGATTTCTTAAGGTTATATCGAATTATGTGGATGAAAAATATTATTCTCAAGTCCCCATTTTGAATGAAGAAACTAATGAAGAAGATGAGTTCGAAGACCCCCGTCTTCGGAAGGGCAATCCACGCCGACTCTCCAGAAAACAGAAAAGCGTCATAAGGGCATTGAGCAAGCTATAAAATTTATAATATTTCCAGGTGAAATCTTGATTCAGAGCATGACAGGTTTTGGTGCAGCAGAGGTGGATGGATTCAAGGCAGAGGTGCGTTCTTTAAATCACAAATATATTGACATCTCGATTAAGATGCAGACTGCCTTCATGAGGCATGAGATACCTATTAGGAATCTGATTAAGGAGAGGTTTACGAGAGGTAAATTTGATGTTATCGTATCATTGACAGATAGAAAAAAGCAGAGGATACGCATAGACAAAGAGGCGGCGAAAGAGTTATATAACGCATTTCTGGATCTGCAAAGGGATTTATCCGTGCCAGGTTCTTTGGATATAGATTTTTTTTCAGGCTATCGTGAGCTTTTATTTACTGAAGATTTTGAATATAATGTAGATACCTTATTTCATGCCTTTAGAGATGCCATATCAAAAGTTGAAGAGATGCGAAAACATGAGGGTACAATTCTTGCGAAAGAACTAATAGGACGATTAAAGACACTAAAGGAGATACATGGCGAAATAGAGGAACTGTCAAGCGGCATGCCGCAGAAACTTAAAGAGGCGATCTCTAAAAGGGCAAATGAAATCGCCTCTGATCTGGTATTCGATGAGTCAAGGCTCGAACAAGAGATTGCACTGATGGCACAGAAAAGTGATGTGACAGAAGAAATTGAGAGGTTCAGGAGCCACTTACAGCAATTCGATTCTTTTTTGTTAAGCGGAGATGCTGTTGGCAGAAGGCTCGATTTTTTACTTCAAGAGATGAACAGAGAGGCAAATACTATCGCTGCAAAAGCGGGTGGCACCAGGATCATAAAACTGACTATAGAGATGAAAAATGAGATAGAGAGACTAAGGGAACAGGTTCAGAACATTCAATAATATACGGTAAGGAGATTTTCGCATGAAGACAGTTCTTGTCAGCATAGGTTTTAGCAATGTCATATCTGCTTCGAGGATAGTAGCTATTGTAAACCCGGGTTCATCCCCCATTAGGAAGTTAAGGGAAGAGGCAAAGAACAAGGGGAAGCTTATCGATGCAACTGAAGGAAAGAAGACCCGTTCAATAATAGTGACTGACAGCGACCATATTGTCCTATCTGCTTTGCAGGTGGAGACTATAACCCAGAGGATTTCTGAATCAAAGTAATTTTGGTTCTTCTCCAAATGTAGTAGAGATTAGGTAGTGTAGGGCTTTATGCCCGTAAACATATGAACCCCAAAATCTGTAGAAAATTCGTCTTGAGCGAGCTTTGTACTGCGACCCACAGATGAATTTGATATTTAATTACGCCCATAAAGGGCTACACTACCCTGTGGATAACTACACTGCTATATCCCCTAAAAATCTGACGACTTTTAGGGGGCCCCTTTTTGGAGAAGAACCGTAATTTTATATGTGTCAAGGGTTTTCATAAAAGCAAGGATAGTTACTTCATGAAACATAGGACAGGCAACTTGTTCGTAATATCTGGGCCATCTGGCGCCGGCAAGACCGCCCTGTGCCAAAGACTATTAGAGGTTATTCATGGTCTAAAATTTTCTGTATCCTATACGACCCGTCAACCGAGGCAAGGAGAAATAAATGATATTCATTACACATTCGTAGATGAGACTAAATTTCGGGCGATGATATCTGATGGAGAATTTGTTGAGTGGGCTATGGTGCATGGTAGCTTATATGGGACTTCGAAAAGGCGGATAGAGAGTATGATTAACGCATGTCTCGATGTAATGCTGGACATTGATGCCCAGGGCGCAAAACAGATAAAAGAGGCCTTCCCTGATAGCATGTTGATCTTTATACTGCCTCCATCCATGGATACGCTCAAGGAAAGACTTGTTGGCAGAAGGAGCAACAATAGAGAGTCAATTGAGGAAAGGACAAACAAGGCAATCGATGAAATAAGGAGGTATAAAAGTTATGATTATGTTATAATAAATGATGCCTTTGATGATGCCCTGAAAAGGTTATCTGCAATAATTATTGCCGAAAGGGCTAAGATATCCAGGATAGACCAGGACTGGATAAAAGATAATTTTTAGTAGGAGAACGCATGGACATTATATCTCTTCCTATCGAACATGATAAGAAAAAAATAGACAGCAGATACAGACTTGTAGTTATCGCTGCTCAGAGGGCAAGAGAACTCTCACTTGGTGTGAAGCAGAAAATTCAGACAGAATCTAAGAAAATAACTACTACTGCCATTTTAGAAACCATTTCCGGCGAGATAGAGTTTCTAACTGGTAAAGAGGCAATTGTTGCAAAAGAAAAGGCAGAAAGGATTGATTACAGAAAGATAATTAGGGAAGGAGAGAAGAAGAGACCAGCAGAGGATCTGTTAGGTCTCGAAAAGGACCTCGAGGTATATCTTCACGAAAAGGAAACTCCAGAGAAGGATCTGAAGGAATTATTCAACGAAGCCGAAACCGAAAAAGACGAAGACAATAGAGAGTAAAAGGACAAAGTGGTGTTAAATGGCAAGTCTATACTTTTAGGTATTACGGGGAGTATAGCTGCTTATAAGTCTATTGACATCATCAAGGGATTGAGACAGGAAGGAGCCTCTGTTCAGGTTATTATGACAAAGGCTTCAAGGCATTTCATTTCGCCCTTGTCTATTGAGATTGCATCAGATGGAAATGTCTATTGCGATATGTTTGAATCCCCATTGTCGCATCTGAGCCTTCCTGCAGACTCTGATTTATTTGTTATTGCACCTGCAACAGCGAATATAATAAGTAAATATGCAAATGGCAGCGCTGATGACCTCCTCAGCGCTGCCATGTTAGCGTTCAGCAGTCTGTCACGACCGATGATTATTGCTCCTGCCATGAACTGGAAAATGTATGAGAGTCCTGTGTTCCAGAGAAATCTCAAATATCTTATCTCTATCGGGGTAAAGACTGTAGGGCCTGAAAGAGGGAGTCTCGCCTGCGGGGAAGAAGGGATAGGCAGAATGGCTGATATTGGCAGGATAATTGAGGCAATAAAGGGATCTATGCAGGAGCAAGACTTAGCAGGTGACAATATCCTTGTAACAGCAGGGCCAACGCGAGAATACATCGACCCTATAAGGTATATATCCAACAGGTCGTCTGGTAAGATGGGTTATGCCATCGCAAAGATTGCAAAGAGGAGAGGTGCGGAAGTTACCCTTATCAGCGGTCCGACATCTGTAGTGCCCCCTGACGGTGTTAATATTATAAATACTGAGACGACTAACGATATGTATAAGGCTGTAATGGATAATATCTCATGGTCTTCTATATTTGTAATGTCTGCTGCAGTTGCGGATTTTATGCCTGCTGAGACAAAAAAAGAGAAGATCGAAAAAGGGGATGTATCGTTGCTGAATCTCATAAAGACCACAGATATACTTAAAGAGGTAGGCAAGCTCAAGGATAGACCGATCGTTGTCGGATTTTCTGCAGAGGTAGGATATAAGATCGAAAGGGCGAGGAGAAAACTCTTTGAGAAAGGGCTCGACATGATTGTGTTTAATGATGTAACGGCTGATGGTTCGGGATTCGATGTAGATACCAACGAAGTCGTGATTATTGACAGAGAGGGCGAGAGAAAACTTCCAATGATGTCAAAAGAGGATGTAGCGATGAAAATACTTGACAAAATAAAAGGTATTAAGAAGACCTATGGATGACAATGTATATATAAAGAGGCTCAGGGAGAGGCTAAGGCAGAAACCTGATTCAAGGCTGTTTTTGTCACTTGCCGAGGAGTTAAGGAAAAGGGGTAAAATGGATGAAGCCAAGGCCATTTTATCAGATGGGATTAAGCAAAATCCGTTTGCTGCAGCACGGCTTACGCTCAGACGGTGGTATCTCTTAGATGACATACCTTCAGAGGCCGAAAAGGAGTCTTTAGGGGTTATCGAAAAATCACTTCAAGATGCTCATGCCTGTGAGATGCTCGCTGAGGGATATGAGGGAGCCGGCAGACTATCTGGCATCGGCAATGGTGACGCAAAAGAGAGGGCTCTAACTCGGCTGGAGAGATTTTCAGAGGCAGTAAGGGTCCGTTTTGCTCAGTATCCCACCTCCTAAAAAAACCATGCCAAGGTGATAATGGGTGCGATAAAGACTGATTCGAAGGTAAGGGATATCCAAGAGCTTATAAGATCTAAAGGGATAGATGCCTTTTTTATTAACAACATTAAAAATGTCCGTTATCTAACAGGGTTTACCGGTTCATCTGGTTTTGTGCTTATCACAGGAGACGAGAATCTATTTTTTACAGATTTCCGCTATAAGATACAGGCAGAATCTGAAGTAAAGGGATATGAAATCGGGATAGAGAAAGGCATAAGAATAAATGTGATCAGCAGCCTTATAAGAAGACTGGGGATTAAGAGGTTCGGGTTTGAGACATCTATGGCGTACGGATTTTATGAACTCCTTAAAGGTTTGTCGATAACTTTAATACCGCTAAGGGGTGTCGTGGAAGAATGTAGAGAGAGCAAGGGAGAAGAGGAGATTAGCAGTATCAAAGAGGCGGTAAGGAGGGCAGAGAGGGCATTTCTAAAGGTCAAAACGAATATAAAAGTAGGCATAAAAGAGCGGGATATCGGGCTGAGGCTCGAGGATCAACTAAGGAAAGAGGGGTGCAGGAGGATACCGTTTGATATAATAGTGGCCTCCGGAAAGAATTCCTCTATGCCGCATGCCCGTCCAACGGAAAAGAAGATAGAGGAGGGAGATTTTGTTATAATTGATTGGGGTGGGGAGGCAAATGAGTATTGCTCCGATATGACAAGGACTTTTTTTATGGGGGGAGAGATCTCTTCTGAAAAGATAGCGATGTACAACGCAGTTAATGGCGCAAGGGAAAAGGCAATCGAGTCTGTAAGGGAGGGGATGGGGACACAGAAAATTGACAGTGTTGCCAGGACCGAGATAGAGAAGGCAGGATATGGGAGGTTTTTTGGGCACAGCACGGGTCATGGCGTAGGACTCGATATTAAGGAATACCCCTTCATATCACAAACAGACGACAGAAGGATATCTAACGGTATGGTCTTTACCATTGAACCCGGTGTGTATATCCCCTCATTAGGCGGAGTCAGAATCGAAGACATGGTGGTAGTAAAAGAAGAAAAGGCTATCTTATTGACGAGTCTTAGTAGAGAACTGGAGATAATTTAAGGAAAATGAGGTTGTAAAAAGTCGTCATTCCCGTGAAAACGGGAATCCAGACGCCGTCCCTGCAGGCAGTAAGCAGGGATGCCGCCCATTTGTTTGAATGAATACTGGATTCCTGCTCAGAAGACTGCGGGAATGACAGAAAAAATGCTTTTAGGTTTTTTTATGACTTCATCAAGAAATGGCTTTTGCATTTTGATATCTGCATTTTGCACTTTATAGAAGGCGCATACATATGCACATATACCAGGAGGCATGAAAGTTGATTGCGACGAATGATTTCAAGAGAGGAACAAAGATTGATTACAAAGGAGAGCCTTATGAAGTGATAGAGTTCCAGCATGTCAAGATGCAGCAGAGGGCTCCGATTGTAAAGACAAAGATAAAGAATTTGAAGACCGGAAGGGTATTAGAAGAGACGTTCTCGGCTGGTGAAAAATTCGAATCACCAAATCTGGAAGAAAAAGATATGCAGTATATCTACAGCCAAGACGACCTTTATTACTTCTTGGACATGAAGACATATGAACAGATACCATTAACCTCTGCGCAGATCGGGGATACAAAAAAGTTTATTAAAGAAGGCATGACGATTAAAATTCTTTATTACAAAAATATGCCCATGATTGTTGAGCCTCCTATGTTTGTTGAACTCGAGGTGGTGGAGACAGAACCATCTTTCAAGGGCGATACGGCATCTGGAAGTAATAAACCAGCAAGACTCGAGACAGGGCTGGTCGTTAAGGTTCCCTTTCATATAGAGATAGGCGAGGTATTAAGGATTGATACAAGGACATCGGAGTATATCGAGAAAGTAAGAGACAGGAAGGATAGATAATGGAACTCGATGACTTAAAAAAGGTGATAAGGCTTTTAAGAGATACAGACATAACTGAGTTGCAGATAGAAAAAGAGGGGATTAAGATTAAGATAAGACGCGATAAATTTTTTTCCGCCGCTTCGGGTCCCCAACAACCTGTCTTGGTCGAGAAAAAAGGAGTTAAAGTAGAAGAGGCAGAAGAAGGGCTGTTGACTGTTGCCTCACCTGTGATAGGGACATTTTATAGGTCATCATCCCCCGACGTAGAGGCATTTGTTGATGTTGGCACAGAGGTAAAGAAAGGAGATACCCTCTGCGTAATAGAAGCAATGAAATTGATGAATACAATAGAGAGTGAAATTGATGGCGTGATAATCAAAATATTTTTAGAAAACGGGCATCCCGTTGAGTATGGTGAGCCTATTTTTTTGGTGAGACCAAAGTAAATTATGAAGCTTTTCAGGAAAATGCTTATTGCAAACCGTGGCGAAATAGCCGTAAGGGTAATACGTGCGTGCAAGGAACTTGACATCAAGACCGTTGCAATATTTTCTGATATAGAGAGGGAATCCCTTCATGTAAGGTTTGCTGACGAAGCAGTATGTATTGGCCCTGCAGATTCAAAGTATAGCTATTTAAACATACCAGCAATACTTAGCGCCGCTGAACTTACAGATTCAGAGGCTATTCATCCAGGGTATGGGTTTCTGTCTGAAAATCCACAGTTCGCAGAGGCATGTGCCACGGCTGGTATTACTTTTATAGGCCCTTCTTCTGAAAGCATTGGGATAGGTGGAGACAAGGCAAAGGTAAAGCAACTATTGAAAAAACAGGGGATTCCCGTTATCCCTGGAAGTGATGGTCCTGTAGAATCAGAAGGAATGGCGATGAAGATAGCCAAAAGGATAGGATTTCCGATAATAATAAAGGCCTCCTCAGGGGGTGGAGGCCGCGGGATGAGGATAGTTAACAGAAAGCAAGACCTTCCTCAGGCCCTTCAGATGGCACAAGGAGAAGCCCTTACTTTATTTGGAAGCAGCGAAGCATATATCGAAAAATACCTTCCGTCTATAAGGCATATCGAGATTCAGATACTTGCTGATGACAGAGGGAATGTGATTCATCTCGGGGAACGTGATTGCACTATACAGAGGAGACACCAGAAACTCATAGAAGAGTCTCCTTCTCCTGTTGCGACAGCAAAATTTCGTAAAAAGATAGGCGAGCTTGCTGTGCGGGCAGCTAGAGCGATAAGATATAAAAATGCCGGAACTATAGAGTTTGTTGTCGATCATAAGCAGAATGTATATTTTATTGAGGTGAATACAAGAATTCAGGTGGAACATCCTGTCACAGAAGAGCTTACAGGGATAGATATAGTAAAAGAGCAGCTAAAGATAGCGGCAGGATATCCGTTGCCCTACAAACAGAGCCAAATAGAGCTCTCAGGACATGCAATTGAATGCAGGATAAATGCCGAGGACCCTGAAAAGTTTGTCCCATTTCCGGGCAGGATAGCATTTTTCCTTCCTCCAGGCGGTTATGGTGTGAGGGTTGATACCGCAGCATATACAGGATGGACCGTGCCGCCTCACTATGATCCCATGATCGCAAAATTAATAGTACACGGTGAAGATAGGGAGGATGCCATCGCAATAATGAGGAGGGCATTGGATGAATTCATAATTGAAGGAATAAAGACTAACATACCATTCCATAAAAAGGTCTTTAGCCACCCAGACTTCATAAAGGGCTATTTTAATACGAATTTTGTGGATAAGATTAACCCACCGAACGAAAAATAGAGAAGATCGGCTGCAAAAGCAGGAATTTAATTGTGGCAAAAAGGTTTGACTTAGGTCCTGTCTGTTTCATAACGTCCCCATCAGTTGCTAACAAGTCTTTTCTGCCCGACGACCTGAAAATCATCTCTACCATTTTGGGATCCGGCATTAGGTGGATGCAGTATCGAGAAAAGGGCAGAGCGAAGAAAGAGATTTTCTATATGGCACTGAAGCTGAGAGAAATTACGACTAAATTTGGCGCATCTCTTATAGTGAATGACTATGCCGACATTGCCCTTGCTGCTAATGCCGATGGTCTGCATTTAGGACAGGATGATCTCCCCCTGACAGAGGCACGGAAGATCATGGGGGAGAAGATTATTGGGATATCGACGCATAGCATTGAGGAGGCGATAGAGGCAGAGGCTAAAGGGGCGGATTATATAGGATTTGGTCCTGTTTTTCATACAACTACAAAAGATGCCGGAAAACCAAAAGGTGTTAGCATGCTCAGGGAGGTGAGGGACTCGGTGAAGATCCCTGTAATCGCAATAGGAGGAATAAAGATAGACAATGTACAGTCTGTCTTTGAAAGCGGCAGATGTAGTGGAGTTGCCATATCATCAGGACTCTTAAGCGGTGATATTAGAGAGAATGCAGAGAAGTTTTTATCTTTAGTATTTCCCTTCACTAAACCGCTTTTTTAGAAACTTCTCTATCTCGATTATGAAGAGCCCTGGAAGCGCAGATAAGATAATAGGTATCCACCACTCTGCAGGAAATGCCGCTGTTCTAAAGATGGCCTGTAGGGTCGGGGTATAAGTTATCATAAGTTGTGCTCCAAGGCTTATCGCAATACCTATAAGGACCCATCTGTTCGAAAATGGATTAAATGTAAAGACCGATTTAGTGATTGATCTGGCAGTAAGAAGGTAAAAGATATGTAGCAGCATGATGCTCATGAGCGCTGCTGTTTGTGCCTGGGTTAGCAGCAGTTTATCCACTTGGCCCGAAATGGCTGGCATTCCATAATGGTAATACAGTGCAAACACCACAATCACCATTGTCAAAGAGACGAGTCCAACTTTTTTTATGAATAGGTGATCAATCAGCTTTTCTTTCGGATTGCGAGGAGGTCTTTGGAGCAATCCCTCTTCTCTTGGCTCCACAACAAGGGGCAAGGAGAGGAATATAGCAACAGATAGGTTTACCCAGAGGATATGCAGGGGCTCTAAAGGGAGTCGCTCTGCAAAAAGCGGCATAAAAGGTGAAAGCAGTACAGCTCCCATCACCAATGAGGCTTGTCCCCCATTGGTAGGAAGCAAAAATAAGATAGCCTTACGGATGTTTTCAAAGACATGCCTGCCCTCTTCTATAGCCGCCTCTATGCTTGCAAAATTATCATCTACCAGGACCATATCAGCGGCTTCTTTACTCACTTCCGTTCCTGTTATTCCCATAGCTATCCCTATGTCTGCTGCTTTTAGCGCTGGCGCATCGTTTACACCATCACCGGTGACGGCAACGACATGTCCCTTATTTTGCAACTGCTTTGTTATCCTGAACTTATGCTCCGGGGCAACTCTCGCATACACCGAGACCTCATCTACAGCATCATATAGTTCTTCATCGCTCATTCTCGACAGATCCTCTCCCGTTAGCGCTCTGCCATCATATCCGTAAATTCCTAACTTTTTTGCGATGGCCTTTGCCGTCATGGCATGATCACCCGTTATCATTACTACCCTTATACCGGCTATCTTGCATTTAGCAACTGCCTCTATCGCCTCTTCCCTTGGCGGATCTATCATGCCCTGGAGCCCAAGAAAGACTAATCCTTCTAAGTCTTTTAAACTAAGTAGAGTCTTCTCTCGGGGAACAATCTTATACGCCATGCCGAGCACCCTCAGGGCATCTCCTGCCATCGTATCTGCCTCTGTTAATACCTCCTCGCTGCGAATCGGCTGAATCTCTTCATTAATTAACTGGCGACTGCACATATTTAGAATTTTCTCTGGGGAGCCTTTTACATAAATAATATTTCTGTCTTTACCTTCATGCAGAGTAGCCATATACTGGTGTTTCGGCTCAAATTGTATAATGTCTAACCATGGAGATTTTTCCCTGATACCAGCTTTGGCTGCCGAGACCATAAGTGCCCCCTCAGTCGGGTCACCTTCAATGCCATAACCTGATTCACCTTCTGTCAATGCTGCACTGTTGCAGAAGTAACCCGCTTTTAAGGTCTCAAGCAGATCTCTTTCCTCTTCTGCAGGGTTAATGCCCTTGCCATCTATAGAAAACTCGCCACGAGGCTCATAGCCGGTCCCGCTCACCCGATAGTCTTTCCCTCCGGAATACACCCTTACTACAGTCATCTGATTTTTGGTAAATGTACCGGTCTTGTCTGAGCATATAATGGTAGCGGAGCCGAGAATTTCTACTGCCGGCAGTTTCCTCACAAGCACATGCCTTTGTGCCATAGCCGTTACGCCGATGGCTAAGGTTACAGTCAGCATAGCAGGTAGTCCAGCCGGTATCGATGCCACAGCCAGAGATACCGATGCCATGAATGCATAGACAAAACCAAATTCAAATGTCATCGCTAATACAAAGGTGATAGCAGTAATTATGAGGATAAAGGCAAGTATTACTTTGCTAAAGTCTTTAATCTTTCTCAGCAGAGGTGTAGCAATCTTTCGGGTCTCTTTTATGATTTCGGCGATTCTGCCTATCTCTGTATGCCCTCCGGTGCCTATCACAACTCCCTGTCCATAGCCCCGCGTAATAAATGTACCACTAAATGCCATGCACCGTTGATCTGCAACGGGCAGGTCTGCTATTGAAATGCACTCGGTGTCTTTCCTTGCCGGGATCGACTCCCCGGTAAGCGTTGCCTCATCAGCGCTCATATCCTTTGTATAGAACAACCGCAAATCTGCCGGCACCCTGTCACCACCTTCAAGTAAAACAATATCACCTGGAACCAATTCACGTGCAGGTATGGTTTTCCTCTCACCATCTCTGAGCACAGTGCATTCTGGAGCCATCATCTTCCTTAGTGCCTCTATGGAGGCTTCAGCCTTCCTCTCCATGATAAACCCCATAATTGTATTGGCAAAGACCACCCCCAGAATAAATGTTGTATCTATCCAGTAACCTAAGAGACCAGTAACAAGGGCGGCCGCAAGCAAGATATATATCAAGGGGCTACTGAACTGCATGAGAAATCTAAAGAAAGGGCTAATCTTCTTAAACTTCAGCTCGTTATATCCATATTTTTCTAGCCTTGCCTCTGCTTCGCTACTGACAATGCCACCTCTGTCTGAGCCCAATACCTCAAAAACCTCTTCGGCGTTCATCTGATACCAATTTGATCTATTAGACACAAGTCCACCCCGCAAGATTCTTATTTTTTTACACGAACAGTATACCTAACCCGAACAAGTCGGAATTAAAAATTTCAAAATCCAAATGCCAAATAAAATCCAAATGCCAAATTCCAAATTAATAGCAAATA
>JAJOKM010000156.1 GCA_021129835.1 Thermodesulfovibrionales bacterium
TCGAAATGACAAAGTGGCTTGTCTACTGTCATTTCGAAGCGTCCCGAGTTTGCGAGGGAACCGCTGAGAAATCTTCAAAGGTTAGAGTTTTGCAAGAGCCTCATGCGACCCTGAAACATCCAAATCAATGTCAGGGTAGGTGATAATTCGTGCCTCTTGCAAGGGCTTCGATATATTAAATTAGTAACTACTCAGGTTCACGGTTCAGGGGTTCACGGTTTAAAGGTTCAACGTTCCAGGTTCAACGTTCACGGTTATAAAGGCTGTTAACTTCGAACCGTGAACCGTGAACTTAACACCCAGAATAGCTACTTAAATTATAACACAAAACAGCAAAGGTCTCTAAATGCGGCGATACTCTATGTTTCGCAGTTCTGGAGACGAGGCATAAGGCGGGGATTTATAGTTAAAAGTAAGAGAACTCCTTTAGGTATGTCCTGAATAATTCAAGTCCTCTTTTATGCTCCTCTGTCAGGTCATAATCGATCTTATTCCAGTAATTGATTAATTCATCTTCTGATATGAACTCTTTCATTGGTGAATGCCCCGCAACTCCATGAAGATTTTTCGAGGCAATATCTTTTGCCGCGCCTAAATCTTTAATAAGTTTATTCAATAAATTCCTTTTTTTATATTCACCTGCTCTCGCAATCCAGAGGGCAAAGACAAATGGCAGTCCTGTGTTTTTGCGCCATATCTCACCGAGGTCATAAATCAATTCTGAACTGCCACCTCTGAACTTCGAACTCTGCTTCAGGGCATCATCTCCGATTAGGAGAAAGGCATCACCGCCTGATTTCTCTGGATTTTCTGAGACTCGCAATCT
This sequence comes from Thermodesulfovibrionales bacterium, assembly GCA_021129835.1. Lineage (GTDB taxonomy): Bacteria > Nitrospirota > Thermodesulfovibrionia > Thermodesulfovibrionales > Dissulfurispiraceae > JAJOKM01. The sequence goes on from JAJOKM010000156.1 coordinate 827, forward strand.
GCATCGTATTTCATAAAATTTCTTGAAAATAATATCGAGTAACGCAACGGATGTCTCTGACTGAGATGAGACATGTACGACGCCGTCGTTTAACTCCTCAATAGGCTTGCCACTGAAAAGCAAAATGCTCCCGACAGCCCCCCTAGAACTGATGGAATGTCCAACAATTATATGATACAGAAATGGTTTTTTGAGATACTCTATCGACGAAGAAGGGCTTATGTCTATTTTTCTCTCTCGGAGCATTTTATTGAGCATGGATGGCACGCCCTCCACAAATTCATACATCGAGCAATCAAATTCCTTCTCTAATGTGTAAAAGACCGGAAAGAGGTTCGTATAAGGGATTTTGCCTATTTTAAGTCTATTGTTCATATTATAGTAAGCAGTAAACAGTGAGCAGTGAGCAGTTTTATCACTCACCTTCACACCTTCACATAATATCTCACGCAAAGGTGCAAAGAACGCAAAGTGTAATCCTACCCCTTGATCACGCCTAGTGGTCTAAGTCGAGCTACTCTTAAGGAAAGCCCTGCATTATGCACGACATCAACCACATTGGAGACATCCTTATATGCCTCTGGCATCTCCTCTTCAAGAGTTCCTCTTCCAGCAGCCCTTACGACTATTCCTTTGTCCTCCATTTCACGCCAAATAGCACGTCCCTTTGCTTGCTTGATAGCTCGATGTCTCGACATAACCCTTCCTGCTCCGTGGCATGTAGAGCCAAATGTCTCATTCATTGCCCTCTGTGTTCCTAAGAGCACAAAAGATGCCCTCCCCATATCACCAGGAATAATGACGGGCTGTCCAAGGCTTCTATAGATCGCTGGCAGTTCAGGATGACCAGGCGGAAATGCGCGAGTAGCCCCCTTTCGGTGTACCACTAATCTCTTTTTCTCCCCTTTGACGCTATGTTCTTCTACCTTTGCAATATTATGAGCAACATCATAGACGAGGCTCATGCCGAGTTCCTTTGGAGATATGCTCAGCACCGACATAAAGACCTCTTTAGTCCAGTGCATAATACATTGTCTGTTTGCCCAGGCATAATTCGCTGCTGCCTGCATTGCAGCAAAATAATCCTTCCCCTCAGGACTGCTAAACGGCGCACAAGCAAGTTCTTTATCAGGAAGATGGATACCATATTTTCGGGAGGCCTTGCCCATTACTTCGATGAAGTCCGTGCATACCTGATGACCAAAACCCCTTGAGCCCGTATGTATCATAACCGTCATCTGATCCTTAAAGAGACCAAGTGCATTTGCCACCCCTTCATCATATATCTGGTCAACATACTGGATCTCGACAAAATGATTCCCGGAACCTAAGGTGCCTTGCTGTGCCCTTCCCCTTTCGTATGCCTTTCGACTTATAATAGATGGGTCTGCACCTTCCATGCATCCGCCTGATTCGATCCTTTCGAGATCTGATGCCTCGCCGAGTCCCTTTTCGACAGCCCACTCTGCACCCTTTAAGAGCAATCTCTTTTCGTCACCTGGGCTGAGCCTTATTCTCCCTTTTAAACCAACCCCCGAGGGTATCTCATTGTAAAGGGCATCGATAAGCCCTTTTATTTTCGGAGCTATCTCCTCCTTCTTTAAATTGCTCCTTAGAAGTCTGACTCCGCAGTTTATGTCATACCCCACGCCTCCAGGGGAGATTATTCCTTCTTTAATGTCAAAGGCAGCCACGCCACCTATCGGAAATCCATAGCCTGTATGTATATCAGGCATTGCTAATGATGCCCCCACAATGCCCGGCATTGTCGCTATATTAGCTGTCTGCTCTATAGCCTCTGGCTCAAGCGCCGGCTCCAAGACTCTGTCGAGATAAATAATACCCGTGGTCCTCATGCCTTCTTTATATACAACAGGCACCTCGAGCCTATTTTCATCTAGCCGTATGAGTCTCTCAATTCCCATGGCACACCTCCTGGTATAATAAATCTGTGTAATCAGGCACCGTTAGTCGTTAATCCTCTCCAACAAGGCTACTGGTGAATTCGCAAATATTTCTGACACCTCCAAGGCAGCAGCTCCATCATGGTTTACAGTCCTTGCTACCTCGCCCGTAAAGATATTTAAGTATCTTGCTTCTGTCTCCGCAGGGGGAGCTATTATGAAGAAATCTTTCCACACCCTCCTATTAAGAGAGAGACTGTTCAGCTCGAAAATGAGTTCTGTTAAAAACCGCGGGACGACCACAATAATGGTATTTCTGCGTCCTGCACTCCTTGCAAAGGCGCACACATTATGAGACCTCTCTCCAGCAGCTTCGAGTGGTATATATTCGCCTTTTTCGAAGAGTTCGGTGTTATTTCGCCTGAAATTAAGGGCCTTATATATCAAATAGAGTTTTATTCTGCCATCTTCTTTTTCTGCCATTAATTCCTTTGTAAGCTCCAGAGGGCCAATCTCTGACTCACGCATCTTTAGTTCCTCAAGCATCTGGATTCTTATACCATAATCGACTGGTCTCCTGTTATCAGGGTCAACAAGACTTAAGTCCCATAACTCGGTTCCACGGTAAAAATCAGGAACACCAGGAGAGGCTATTTTAAGCAGTGTCTGCGAGAGAGAATTGTATATGCCGCACTCTGAAATAATCTGCTGAAAATCCCTGAAATCTTTCAAAAACTGATTGTCAGCAGCATTGACCATGAGGTTCTCTATAAAGATCATCAGGGCTTCTTCATATTTTGCATTAGGGTTTATCCAACTTGTGTTAACAGTGGCCTCTCTTATTGCCTTTAGCATATAATCCTTTATCCTCTGTTTAAAGAGGTCATATTCAGCCTCGTTCAACTGCTGCATAGGCCATGCGCCAATAAGGGTCTGATAAAAAAGGTATTCTTCATTATGATCCGGCACAAGCTGTCCGTCAACAAATACCTTCTTTTTTTTGTTAAGCTTGATCCATCTTGTAAGAGACTCCTTCCACTTCTCTGGTATTTCAGAGAGTACATTTATCCTTGCCCTCACGTCTTCACCCCGTTTCGAGTCATGAGTGGAAGTAGTAATAAGGGCATGCGGCCAGAATTTTATCCGCTCTATATTCTGCCCATGAAATGTCTCCAGAGATACACCAAATCTCTCGGGTGTTCCACCCACCTCGTTGAGGGAGACAAGGCGATTGTAAACATAAAATACAGTATCTTCAAGCCCCTTTGCCATGACCGGGCCTGTAATCTGCTGAAATCGCATCACAAAATCGAGCCACTCTTTTTTGTCTGTTTCTTCAAAATCTTCCGGGAATTTAAGTAAAAGGACACCTTTCAGAAAATCAAAAACAGAATCAGTAATGGCAGGATTTCTCTTCTTTGCCTTTGATATAGCCAGTTCTATATACTGGCGATCCCTGTCTTTAACGACATAGCTGTTCGTGTATGTCCTGTAAACTGGAAAGAACGCTATAATCTCCATAATAGCATTAGTGAGACTATTCAGGGTAAAATCTCTCGTATGCCTGTCTCTCTCTGACATGTTGTTTAAGTAATTACCAAGCATGTTTATCTCGCTAGACATGGTGACCTGCATTACTAATTTTTTCTTTTCATAAACAATATCCTGAAAATTGACTCTCGACCTTGTAACCTTATTGTATATAGCATTAAATGCCTTCACATTCTTTGTCAGCACAAAAATACCGTTTACCAAATTCAAAAAGGCATAACCAGTCGTACTGAAAATAGACCACTCTTCAGGTAGTTTTTCGCTTTTGAGAAGAATCTTTTCGCCAATAATATAGAAAGGTTTATTTTGTATCTCTGGCTGTATCTCTGGCGACAGCATTTCGTCGCATTGCCTTAATAACTCTGTCTCCAGATCAGGTTGTTCGTCAATCAGGGAAGCATCTCTGCCTATCCTTTCTATAAACCCAAGTTGCCTCTGGACAGAGCAATTTTGCTGCAGTTGGCGGAAATATTCGGCGGGATCGTACAGACCATCAATATGGTCTACTCTCAGCCCTGTAACACTCCCTTCTCTGATAAGCCTCAAGAGTAGTTTGTGAACCTCCTCAAAGACGACCGTATCTTCTACCCTGACTGCCCCAAGGCTATTGATATCGAAAAACCTCCTATAATTTATCTCCTCTGCTGCCACTTGCCAGAACGATAGGCGATATACTTGCTCGCCAATAAGTCGGTCCAGCAGATCAAAGCTTGCAGATTCGCCCTGCACACCATTGAATATCTTTAAGTTTTCATCGATGAAACATTTAATCTCATGGCTTTCGCGGTATATATTCCAGAGCCGTCTCTTTATAATCTCCTTTTCACGGTATCTTTCGGCAATCTTCTCCGGGTCATTTTCCGTATATGCCGGCAGATGGTTCAATGCAGTAACTATACTTAATAGCTCCATGAGATGTGGGTCTTCAGGAGTCAAGAGGTGTTTCAGATATTCTATTCGGTTCTTTAAGACATAGATATATGTCTTGGGCTCTATTGGGAACTTGTGGTCATAGTAATATATGGAGAACATTCCTTCTTCAAATGCCAGTCTCAGTTCCTGCCTTTCGAGGACATTTCCGTACTGATCTCCAAGGATAGGAAGGAGTATTTTGTCCTTGAGCTCTTTTTTGGCAGGCTTCCAATTTATGTCGAAAAAGCGTGCATAAATAGAGCTTGGTCCATTTTCTAAGACATCCAGCCACCAGATGTTGTCCCTATTTTCGATGCACATATGGTTAGGAACAATATCGAGAATCTGCCCCATTGCGTATCGGCTAAGTTCTTCCACCAATTCATTATATTCTTCTTTTGTGCCGACTTCGGGATTTAGTGTGTTGTAGTCAACGATATCATACCCATGAATACTGCCAACCTTTGCCTTAAAATAAGGTGATGAATAAATGTCTGTAATACCGAGGCAATGAAGATAAGAGATAATTTTTTTGGCATCTGAAAAGCCGAACTGGCGATTAAATTGAAGCCTATATGTCGAGACGGGTATTCTTGGGATCAGGAGGCCTTCTTTTGTCATGTTTCTTCTATTTGATCTCCTGAAATCTGATTTTCCGGCAATACTGATGAAATATCAAAAGATAACATCTCTCCTAAATACTTAAATACCTCGATCCACCTGATAGCATCCTCATCGCCTGTCTTTGCATTCAAGAGAAATTTCATGAAGGTTGTCTTTGCTATTTTGTAGTAGATATTCTGCATTTGCCAATAATCTATCTCAACAGGCAATAATTTGAGCGCCTCTAATGCCTTCTGAATCTCGAGAAGCTGGGTAAAATCCGATGGATTTAGATACAGTTTTCCGATCATGCGTTCGAATTTGTGCCTTGCCCTGAACTCAAGGTTAATGAAATCCAGAGAAACTCCCCATTTCTTGATATCATCGATTAAATTCTGTATCCTCTCTATATCTAACTCATCTTCCAAAAATGCCCTTTCAATGTCGATGTTTAGGGTAAACTCCGTTGCAGCACGGAACGCCTCTGGCACAGGAATTCCATGCTCATGCAGAAAATTCATCAAGATGCGATTATTCTCGTAAATATCACGATATGCACCTTCAAGGTCTTCTAAGGTTTTGCTCATCAAGAAGTTTAAGACTTTACGCTGTTCATCCTTGAAGAGATGTATAATTGAATAATTATTCATTCCGAAATGTTTATCCATGAGCCTCACTATATCTGCAAAGGCGCCAGTCTCAAATGCAGTAATTATTTCGTCTTTCATAGACTGATAAGCATCATGCCCAGAAAATGTCCGCACACCGCCATTTAATGCGTGGTTGCCGAAATATAACACACAGAAACTTATCTCTTCAGACCTTCTGGTGATTTCCGATACGACAGAAATCTTGCCGACGGCAAGGTTTATTCTGCCCGCCTCCAGTTTCTGATAGTCTTCTTTTGTGACTCTATAGCTGAAAACAGAGATCTCATCAGTATAATTTTCGAACATGGAACTAATGGCATAATGAGCCGCGACCTTTTTTAGGTCTACCATAGCTGATTTTATGAATTTATCATATATATGTAAACCCTTTCTATGTTCGGGTAAATTGCTTTTTGCTAAGGAGAGTCTTACCTTAAAGGCATTATCTATATTGTCCTGAAAGAGGTTTTCTGATAGTTGAATTGCCCTGCATGCATACTGCATTATCTGGACTGTTTCGATGCCCGAAAGCTCATCGAAAAACCATCCGCAGCTCGTATACATCAGCATTGCATGACGCTGAACCTCGAGAAGTTCAAGGATAGCAATCTTGTCGCCATTGCTCAGGTCTTTCGCAGAATGTCTCTCGATGAATCTATCAACATTCTCCTCGGAACGATCGACAATGACATCGATATACTCATCCCTTGCCTTCCAAGGGCATTTCAAGTACTCCCATGCCTTGTGTTCATATTTAAAGGCGAGCTGATCCCTCAACCAATCCATGGCATTCCGCAAAGGCGCTCTCCACTCCTGTCCATACTCTGGATGACTGCCGGAGTTGCATCCACAATTATTTCTCCATCGTTCTACTCCGTGGATACAGCTCCATGAAGAATTTTCAAATATCTGCACCTCATGTGTTGGTGGATGCCGTTCAAGATACTCTCCATAATTCGTCAGCCTTGCCAACCCATTATTCTCGATATAATCTATTGCATAAGCGAGCGCCATATCCCCATGCCGGTGATGGTGCCCGTAAGTCTCTCCATCTGTAGCAATATTCAGAATTTGGGGCCAATCCCTCTGATCAGAAAAGCCGGTTAAAAGACGGTTTGCAAAGTCCTCCCCCCTGGTAAGCAATTTCTCAAATGCTACTGCCTGGGATATTGGCCCATCATAAAAAAAGATCTCTATTTTTTGTCCATCTGGTAGTCTGCAAAGGTATGCTCTTGTGGGGTCAATACCTCCTCCGCTTACATCTTCCCACTCCCCTGCCCCTATTTTCGTCACCTTGTCCGCCTGGCGAGGGGCGAGTATGGTAAACTTTATGCCATTTTCTGCAAGGATACATAGTGTTTCGATATCTACTGCCGTTTCTGCGAGCCACATGCCTTCTGGAAAGCGATCAAACCTCTTCTTAAAGTCCATTATGCCCCATATTATCTGTGTGCGTTTATCGCGGGTATTGGCAAGTGGCATTATGATATGGTTGTAAACCTGCGAGATTGCATTGCCATGCCCAGATCGCAGCTCTGCACTCTGCCTGTCTGCCTCAAGGATAGCCAGGTATATTTCCGGGGCATATCTCTCCATCCATGAAAGGAGTGTTGGGCCAAAATTAAAGCTTATTTTGGCGTAATTGCTCTTGATATCCACTATACGCCCATTTATACCAAGAATTCTTGAGGCTGAGTTGGTGGCATAACACTCGGCAGTTATCCTTTCATTCCAATCATGATAAGGATAGGCGGAATCCTGTATCTCTATTGCCTCGAGCCATGGATTCTCCCTTGGCGGCTGGTAAAAGTGTCCGTGAATACAGATGTAACGTTCTATTATAAAACCCCCTGATTTACATAAAGCACAAGACTTTCTCCTTTCATAACGTCATCTTTACCCGGAGGCATAATATCCGGAAGAGACGAGCCAGGACCATCCCATATGTTATTAGCGGAATCAAGCTTTTTTCTCGATCTTGTTTCAGTTAAAGTTGCGGGCAAAATGGTCGAAACCCTTATATCTCTTTTGCTGAAATTAAAGAGACAAAACGCATGACTATCTTTGCTGCTGTCCCATCGCCTCATCAGTATAACCTTTTTGTCCTCTAATCCGCAAACATCAAGGCTTTTTTTGTCAAGACTTGAAAGTGCAGGGATACTCTTCCTGAGCCTGATAAGAGTCTTGTAAAAGTGGAGCAGCACCTTATGTCTTCCTTCAACTCTCTTATGCCAATTAATTTTCGACTTAATAAATGTATCCATACTCTGTGGGTCAGGCGGTTCATCTCTCCAACCAAATGCCTTAAATTCTTCTTTTCTCCCCTCCCTCACTGCTTCAATGAGATCGGGGTCGAAATGACTCACAAAATAAAGAAACGGTGCATCTTCTCCGTATTCTTCGCCCATAAACAGCAGGGGGATGTAAGGGGAGAGTAAAACCATGCCTGCCATGAGTTTTAGTGCTTCAAAAGAGACTATTGAGGTTAATCTCTCCCCATTCATTCTGTTTCCGACCTGGTCATGGTTTTGGGAAAAGATGATAAACTGCTCAGCGGGTATCTCTTTTGAAGAATTTCCATGATTCATCTTCCTGTGTTTAGAGTATTGCCCAGAGTATACAAACCCATCGCGTAAAGAGGTTACAAGGTGATGTATGCTGCCAAAGTCGATGTAATAACCTCTGTTTTCTGCTGTAACAGCGGTATATATTGCGTGGTGAAAATCATCGCACCACTGGGCATCTATGCCATATCCTCCCAGCTCTTGTCTCTTTATTACTCTTGAGTCGTTCAGATCGCTTTCGGCTATGAGGTAAAAATCCCTCCCTTTTTCTTCAGAAAATTTCTTGACCCTTTCTGCGAGTCCCTGCAAAAAAGGCCTGGCACTTACATCTACAATGCTATGTACTGCATCGAGGCGAAGTGCATCGATGTGATAATTCTCAAACCAGTGTAAGGCATTCTCGATAAAGAAGTTTCTGACCCCATTACTATATGCACCATCAAAGTTTATCGCCTCTCCCCACTGTGTTCTGTATTTAGCTGTAAAGTATGGACCGTAATTCCACAAGTAGTTTCCCTCAGGACCAAGGTGATTGTAGACCACATCGAGGATAACCGCTACTCCCCTTTTATGAGATTCATTCACCAGTCTTTTAAGCCCGTCAGGGCCACCATAGGAATCCTGGACGGCAAATGGATATGTGCCGTCGTATCCCCAGTTCCTTCCGCCTGGAAATTGTGCAACAGGCATTATCTCGATTGCACTAACTCCCATCTCTTTCAAGTCAGCAATTCTCGCCGCTGCAGCGTCGAAGGTTCCTTCGGGTGTGAATGTCCCGACATGCAGTTCATATATTATCATTTCAGACAATTGTATCCCTTTCCACTCCTCATCTTCCCAATTAAATTCTTTATGATCAACTACCTGGGATGGACCATGAATTCCTTCGGGCTGAAAGTGGGATGCAGGGTCAGGTCTTTCGACTTCATCTTCAAGTCGATAAAGGTAGGACATTTTAGGGTATACCTCGCTGACCGTCCTCTTCCAATGCCCGTCTCTGTCCTGCTCCATAGGTATTATCCGCTCAGGTGGCGATACCATCTTTAGTGATATGCCCCTTATCAGTGGAGCCCAAACAACAAACTCACACCTTCCGTCTCCTAAATAATTAGCTCCAATTCTCATTTCGATCGGCTCCTTCCCAAATTAAACGATTTACGACAAAGAAGGTTCACGGTTCGAAGTTAACAGCCTTTATAACCGTGAACCTTGAACCTTGCCCCTCGACCCTTGAACCTAAGCAGTTACATTACCCCTTCGTGTTTAAAAAATAAAATGCCGAGAGGGGGCAATACTAAAGAGAGAGAGTAATACATCCCCTGGTATGGTATCGGAACGGCCTCAACTCCCCCGCTATTTCCGAGTCCGCTTCCACCATAATACCCTGAATCGCTGTTAAGTATCTCTCTCCAGAATCCCCCTCGGGGAACCCTTATTATGTAGTTATATCTCGGAACAGGTGTGAAATTACCGACAACAAGAATTATGTCATCACTGTTTTTTCCTCTCCTTGTAAAGCTTACAATGCTCTGTTCCCAGTCATGAAAATCTATCCATTGAAATCCTTTAAGATCAAAGTCCATTTCATACATTGCGGGCTCTGCCCTATAAAAGTGGTTAAGGTCTTTCACCCATGTCTGTATTCCACAATGTGATTGATATTGGAGGGCATGCCACTCAAGACTTTCGTCGTGGTTCCACTCCTTCCACTGCCCAAACTCACCGCCCATAAAAAGTAGTTTTTTCCCGGGATGTCCATACATATACCCAAACAGCAGCCTCAGGTTTGCATTTTGCTGCCACTCATCTCCCGGCATCTTTCCGATGAGCGCTCCCTTCCCATGAACAACTTCATCGTGAGAGAGCGGCAAGACAAAATTTTCGGAAAACGCATACCATATACTGAATGTCAATTGATTATGATGATACTTTCTAAAAATAGGCTCTTGAGATAAATACTTCAGTGTATCATGCATCCAGCCCATATTCCATTTCATACCAAATCCAAGACCTCCTATATATGACGGCCTTGAGACCATGGGCCATTCCGTTGATTCCTCGGCTATGGTCTGGACATCAGGATAGTTTGCATAAACCATCTCGTTGAATTTCTTCAAGAGATTTATTGCCTCTATATTTTCCTTTCCTCCATACTCATTTGGCAGCCATTCACCGTCCTTTCTTCCATAATCGAGATAAAGCATGGATGCCACGGCATCCACCCTGAGACCATCAATATGGTATTTATCAAACAAAAACATGGCGCTGCTGATGAGAAAACATTGCACTTCGTGCCTTCCATAGTTGAAGATATAGCTGCTCCAGTCAGGATGAAATCCCTTTCTGCGGTCCTCATGCTCATAGAGGTGCGTCCCGTCAAAATATACAAGGCCGTGCTCATCGCCAGGAAAATGAGAAGGTACCCAGTCAATTATGACACCTATGCCATTCTGGTGAAGATGGTCAATAAGATACATAAAGTCTTGTGGAGAACCATATCTGCTTGTTGGCGCAAAATATCCTGTAATCTGATAACCCCATGAACCGTAAAATGGATGCTCCATTACGGGCATAAATTCAACATGGGTAAAACCCATCTCTTTCACATAATCTGCTAAATAGTGCGCTAATTCCCTGTAAGTAAGTCGCCTGTTTCCCTCTTCCTGAATTCTTCTCCATGAGCCAGGGTGAACCTCATATATTGAGATGGGGGCATTTAGTGAGTTGTTGTTCTTCCTTTTTGCCATCCATTCACTATCCTGCCATTTGTAATCACAATCCCAGGCAACAGAGGCCGTTTTAGGAGGCGCTTCAGAGCGGAAGGCAAAAGGGTCGCACTTATCCACATGATAATTATTGTATCTTGAGATTATGTGGTATTTGTAGATCGTTCCATTTTTGAGTCCTGGAATAAATCCTTCCCATATGCCTGATTCGTCATGCCTTACATTTAAGGGATGAAGTCTTGGATTCCATCCGTTAAAGTCCCCTATAACAGAGACCTTCTCTGCATTTGGCGCCCATACCGCAAAATACAAGCCCTGCATGCCATTAGCAGTAATTATACGGGAGCCAAGTTTTTCATAGAGCCTGAAATGGTTTCCCTGTTTGAAGATATAAACATCATAATCCGTGAATAAGCTTACGCCGTGGTATACTGCACTACCTGCCTCCCTGTCTGTCTGTCCTGACATTAAGCCCTCCTGATTTAGTTAGCAGTAAGCAGTAAGCAGTGAGCCGTTTACTGCTAACTGTTTACTGCTAACTGCTTACTGCTAACTGTTCACTGCATTATACAACAGCTTCCAGTCTTCTGTCATTAATCGAGTATAAATAAGAGCCTCTTGCAAAAGTCTGAAAGAATAAGATTTCTCCCGGAGCCTGTCCTGAGC
>JAJOKM010000066.1 GCA_021129835.1 Thermodesulfovibrionales bacterium
TGTCATTGCGAGCCCGAAGGGCGTGGCAATCCCGCCGGGATTGCTTCACTCCGTTCGCAATGACAAACGAAGAGCAATAACAAAAAAGTATTTTCAAAGAAAATGGGAAGTTCATGTTGTTATGACAATGCCAAGGATAAATCTTAAGGCCTTAGCTAAGCAAGACTTAGAAGTATTCATCCAGAACAAATTAGGCCTTCCGCTATTTAGGGCAAGACAGCTTTTGCACTGGATATACCAAAAACATGCCCATTCATTAAATGATATTACTGAATTCTCAAAAGACCTAAGGGAAGAACTCCAGGAGAAGGCATATATAAGCAATCTTGAGTTGCTTGATAAACAAATCTCTGTCGATGGGACTAAGAAATTTCTCTTTGGCCTTGAAGATGGAGAAGGCATCGAAAGTGTTCTTATTCCTGATAGAGACCGTCTAACCCTCTGCATTTCATCACAAGTTGGATGTGCCATGCAGTGCAGATTTTGCCTTACAGGGGCATTGGGGCTAAAACGGAATCTCAAGGCATATGAGATTGTTGACCAGATAATCTTAGTAAACAGAATTATTGCACTAGGCCAGCAGATGAATATTGTGTTTATGGGTATGGGAGAGCCACTTGCAAATTTTAAGAGTGTTATGGATGCATTGCGGATAATAACAGAATTGATGAAGATATCCCCGAGGAAGATTACCATCTCTACAGTTGGGATCGCACCAAAGATTTGCGAACTTCCTAAAGAATCGCCGCTGGTGAACCTCGCTATATCACTTAATGCCACTACAGATGAAGCAAGGGATTATATAATGCCGATAAATAAGAGGTATCCGCTTAAAGAATTACTTAATGCATGTCGTGAATTTTCCCTTCCAGCAAGGCGGAGAATAGCCTTTGAATATGTCCTGCTCAGAGATTTCAACGACGCACCAGAGGACGCAGAAAGGCTGGTGCATCTCTTGAGGGGAATCCCTTCAAAAGTGAATATCATACCGTTTAATCCTTATGAAGGATCTGAATTCCAGAGACCAGATGATAAAGTGGTTTCAGGATTTCAGAGTATCCTCATAAATAGCAAAGTGCTTGCCATTATACGGAAGAGCAAGGGGCATGACATCCTTGCGGCCTGTGGACAATTGAAGGCAAGGTATGTATAATAAATATAGATAATAGTCTTCTACGGGGCGTAGCGCAGCCTGGCTAGCGCACCTGCCTTGGGCGCAGGGGGTCGGAGGTTCAAATCCTCTCGCCCCGACCAGAAAGGCAGTAATGAGTGATGAGTAACAAGTGATGAGTGGATGAGCAAAAACCCATTTACCCTTCTGCTCATTTACCCATTAACCTTAAGCAGCGCCTGTAGCTCAGTTGGATAGAGCAGCTGCCTTCTAAGCAGCGGGCCAGGGGTTCGAATCCTCTCAGGCGCGCCAGTTATTTTCCCGCTATTGTCCTATCGGTGGGGGGATAAGGATTGCTCAATTTAGGTCAAAGATGGTGGGCGTAGCTCAAAGGTTAGAGCACTGGACTGTGGCTCCAGATGTTGGGGGTTCAAGTCCCCTCGTCCACCCCATAAATGAGTACATGGGTGGATGGGTAAAAACCCATTAACTCATTTACCCATTAACCCTTCTGCTCATTTACCCATTAACCTTAAGCAGCGCCTGTAGCTCAGTGGATTAGAGCATCGGCCTCCGGAGCCGATGGTCGGAGGTTCGAATCCTCTCAGGCGCGCCAGTTCTGCCATACTCAAATCAACAATATTACCCTGCCCACACAAGAATGATGCGTGACCAAAATATTACTATAATCGTTTTGCAAGCAGATATCTCAAACAGGTTGGATATATTTATATCTGAAAAGCGAGGGATTACTCGTTCTCAAGCTCAAAGACTCATAAAGAGCGGGCATGTCCATGTAAATAACATCGTGGAAAGTCATGGTTACAAGGTCAAGATAAATGATGTCATCACTATATACAGTCCAGATGAGGAGATAGAGGGCATTATTCCAGAGCCAATTCCGGTCGAGATACTCCATAGGGATGAATACCTTGTTGTAGTAAATAAGGCGGCAGGAGTGGTAGTTTATCCAGCCGTGGGACACAGAAACAAGACATTGCTTAATGCACTGCTGTATCATTGCAGGAAATTAGCAATCGCTGGCGGGCCCTTACGACCAGGGGTGGTTCACAGGCTTGATAAAGACACATCAGGTGTTATGGTAGTTGCCCTTGATGACAATGCATATTATGGTCTGGCTAAACAATTTGAAAATAGAAGGGTAAACAGAAAATATATAGCCTTGATTTACGGTGATATCAAGGGTGATTACGGAAAGATTACGATGCAAGTAGGACGTTCTGTTTCAGACAGGAAAAAGATGTCGACAAAGACGAGACATGGTAAAGAGGCAGTTACAACATGGAATGTAATAAAAAGGTTTGGCGTCGCTGCACTAATTGGAGCAAGACTTGAAACAGGAAGGACCCATCAGATAAGGGTTCACTTCTCTGCTATAGGTCATCCCTTACTTGGAGACAAGACATATGGCAAAAAGAGAGTTATCGAGACAGATGGAATTAAAATAGCCTTTCCTCGTCAGATGCTTCACGCAGAGACACTGGGATTCAAACACCCTGTGACTGGAGAGTATTTAGAGTTCTCGGCCAACATACCTGAAGATATAAAAGAATGCATTAGTAAACTACCTGAGGTATAAAGTACCAAATCTACTTTACTTGTAATAGTTCGCCCCCGCCTCTTTTTCTGTCATTTCGACCCCTTCGCTTCTGTCATTCCGAGCGAAGCGAGGAATCTTGGTATTTACGCTCATGGCAGTCTCCGAGAGAAACCTTATGGTGTGCTGGCTATATGTATGGTGGATAAGATTTCTCACATTTGTTCGAATGTTCGAAATGACAATAAGGGTGAACTATTACCTTTACCTGAATTCTACTGCCTCTTGGGCAGGGATCCTTGGTGGTGCAGGCGGTGTCTTAAAGGGATACCCTACAGGCACTATTGACACAGGCCTTAAATTGTAGGGCAAGCCTAATATATTAGAGACGTCGCCCTCTTTGAAGGCGCCTATCCAGACACTACCAAGACCATTTTCGAAAGCAACAAGTTGCATATTCATGATACTGCTTGCTACATCCTGAATTGCATACAGTCCAACGCCCCTGTCTCCATAACGACTATCTATTCTTTTATCGATGCATCCTACAACGACAAGAGGAGACTCAACAATGAAATTCTGGTTAAGCGCTGCAGTAGCAATATCCTTCTTTATTTTCTCTTTCGTGATGAAATAAAATTTTCTTGCCTGCAGATTGCCGGCACTCGGTGCCCATATAATGGCGTCTATAAGTTTTCTGACTATCTCCTCTGGAATCTCCTTTCTCTGAAAGTCCCTGATAGATCGCCTTTCCTTTATAATCTTCAATACTTCGTCCATCGTTCCTCCTGGTATAATCTTCATTGAGATTGCTGAAAAACCCAGCAATCTCTTGATTACGCCGATGCCCTGACTGTATTATCTCATGTCCCGGTGGATTACAGTCGGTTTTATGCCATGAGTCTGCTCGATCTGCCTTGCGATCTCCTCTACAATAGCAGGCGATCTGTGAAGACCGCCTGTACAACCAATCCCGACTACCAGGTATGCCCTCCCTTCTTTAGTATAACAAGGCACTAAAAAGTCTAAAAGACGGGTTATATGAGATAGAAACACCCTGGTATTATCATCTCGAAGGACAAAATCAGATACTGCAACATCTACACCCCTTAAAGGTTTAAGCTCAGGAATGAAATATGGATTGAGCAGAAATCTGACATCAAACAAGAGGTCGAGATCCTGCGGCAGACCGAATTTATAACCAAAAGAGACAAGGGAGATATTAATACCTTTATCTGCTCTGCAATCTCCGTATGTGGATGCTATTAGATGTCTTAGTTGATGAGGCGTATAGCTTGAGGTATCTATTGTTTTATCCGCAACATTCCTTATAGTAGCCAGAAATACCCTCTCTTGTTCTATTGCCCCATCTATATCCATTGCCCTGCTACCGATAAGCATGGGATGAGGACGTCTCGTCTCTTTATACCGCCTTAGTATCACCTCCTTTTCTGCTTCAAGAAACAGGACTTCCACTCTATACTGCCTTTTAAGGCTTGATAAAATCTGATAAGCATTCAAGAGGAATTCTTTCTCCCTTATGTCTACTCCTATGCCTATCTTCTTTATGTCCTTATTCTTAATGGTAGTGATAAAAGGTTCTACAAGGACAACGGGTAGATTGTCTATACAGAAGTAATCGCTATCTTCAAGAGACCTCAAGGCAACTGTTTTTCCTGCACCTGAAAGCCCACTGACAATTATGATGCGGCGTATAACATCATCGACTTTTTTGATTAACTCTATTTCCACATCTCTTGAACTCATCGTCTCCTAAACGGCAGTAGTTCACTTTATTGGTTCTATTAACCCATAATTTCCGTCTTTACGCCGATAAATAACATTTATATCGCTACTTGCCAGGTTGGCAAAGACGAAGAAATCCTTATCCAGAAGCTCCATCTGATCAGCTGCTTCTTCAGGGATCATTGGTTTCATATCAAATCTTTTATGTTTTATTATTCTTCCCTTCTCGGCTTCAACTGCTAAAGAGGGCCATCTCTCTCTTTTTTCTCCCTTTCTATGACAACGGAGCCTTTCTTTATATTTTATAACCTGCTTTTCGAGCTTCTCCACAACTTCGTCTATGACAGAATATATTTCATCCGTTACCCCTTCTGCCTGAATTAAAGCACCTTCGATCTTTAAAAGCACTTCTGCCTTGTGCCTGTATTTTTCGACACTCAGGGTCACAACAGCCTCTGTAATGTTAGATACATACTTCTCAAACTTTTCAACTTTCAGCTCAACATAACTCTTCAGCGCAGGTGTTATATTAAGCTGACGCCCGCTAATGATAATATTCATATTTCCCCCCTTTTATAATCTTCATTATACCTGTAATCGGACATCCTGAGTCGTGTTATATCTCATATCTCCTTCTCTGATCCAGTTGAGGAATTTTTAATGCCCCCCTATATTTTGCTATCGTCCTCCTTGCAATATTGATATCCTGTTCTCTTAATTTATTTGCTATCTCCTTGTCACTCAAGGGTCTTTTCGAGTCTTCCGCTACTATAATCTTCTTTATCAAATCCTTTACCGAGGCAGATGATACCCCGCCATTAACAGACTGTATTGTACTGCTAAATAGCAATCTGAAACTGATGACACCATGATCGCAGGCAAGAAATTTGTTTGATGTCACCCTGCTTATTGTGCTTTCGTGCATATCTATATCCGATGCCACCTCTTTAAGATTCAATGGTTTCAGATATTGTATTCCTTTGTCGAAAAACTTCCTCTGAAACGTTAGTAGGCTTTTAGAGACTTTATATATTGTCCTGTTCCGCTGATCAAGGCCCTTTATTAGCTCTGCAGCCTGCCTTAATTTTTCTCTTAAGAGTTCTTTCTCTTCTTTTGTGAGCATCTCTTTTCTCGAAAGTAATTTTTTATAGCCGTTATTTAGTCTGAATTTCGGCATTCCATCTTCATTCAGGGCTATATGATATCCCATATCTGTCTTGCTTATGAAGACATCAGGCACTATATAATTGGCCTCGCTCCTTAAGAAACTTCTGCCAGGTCTTGGCTCAAGCCCTTCTATCACCTTTACTGCCGATATTACCTCTTCTATGGACGAGTCATACTGTCTTGCTATACTGTTGTAATTTTTTTTCATGATATCGCTTATATTATTATTGATCATTTTTCCGATAAGGGTGTCGCTCAGGTCCAGGGCATTAAGTTGTAACAATAGACACTCCTGCAAACTTTTTGCTCCAACTCCAGCGGGGTCAAAGCCTTGAATTAACGCTATAGCATCCCTGACGGTCTCGATATCCAGATCGGCAAGCAGGACCAATTCTTCTTCTGTAGCTCGGAGATACCCATCTTCGTCAATATTGCCGATCACTGCTTCTGCAGCCATTCTGATGTCATCATCGGCGTTGCATAATCTCAATTGCCAAAGCAGATGGTCATAAAGGTCGGGCTTCTTTGAATAAAAGAGTTCATAAGAAGGGTGTTCTTCAGCATCTGGAGAGAAATAGCCAAGGTCCCTTCCATCAGCGCCCCTCTCTTCAAAATATTCATCCACACTAAAACTCTCAAGATCTTCGAGTGGGGCATCTACATCATCATGCGAAACCGAATCTGCTGCATCTTCTTCAGAAGAATATTTTTCCTCATCAAATTCCTCTTCTAGAAAAGGGTTTTCTACGATTTCCTGGTTCAATGTCTGGATAAGCTCGAGCTGAGACATCTGCAAAAGCTTGATAACCTGCTGAATTTGAGGCGTAAGGACAAGTCTTTGCGAAAGGCTTAAATCTAATCTGTTTCCTAAAACCATTATAATCTAAATTCCTCGCCGAGATATGACTCTCTGACAGATGGATTGCTTACCAGCTCATCTGGTCTGCCATCTGCCAATACTGAACCGTCGTTTATTATATACGCCCTATCTGTTATAGAGAGTGTCTCCCTAACATTATGGTCTGTTATCAAAATTCCTAGCCCTTTTGACTTTAAGTAGGTTAACATCTTTTTTAATTCGGATATGGTGATGGGATCAATCCCTGTAAATGGTTCATCAAATAACATAAATGTTGGATTTAAGGCAATAGCCCTTGCAATCTCTGCACGTCTCCGCTCTCCTCCAGAGAGCTTGTAGCCATTCCTATCCGCAAAACCACTCAGATTGAATTCCTCAATGAGCCTATCTACTTCCTCATTCAAAGAATTATAGATCTTACCGTTAGTATTTCGAATTTCGAGCACTGCCTTCAGATTTTCCTTTACACTCAATTTCATGAATATGGACGGCTCCTGAGGCAGATATCCCATCCCTTTTCTTGCCCTTTTATACATCGGGAGGTTACTTATGTCTTTACCATCAAGTGCTATCCTGCCCTGCTCGGGCCTTATCATGCCGACAATCATGTTGAATGTGGTGGTCTTCCCTGCTCCATTGGAACCAAGGAGTCCTACTATTTCACCTCTTCTCACAAAGAGGCTCACATCTTTCACCACATATCTCTTTCCGTAGGACATTGTCAACCCTTTTATTTCGAGGGTGTGTTCCATATAAAAGTAGCTATTTCAGCCGCTATTCATTATTTTTAAAGACTACTTTGCCATTTTCGACTAAATAACGGCCTTCGTTCACAAAAGATATCATTTTTGTGCCTGTTACCACGCTTCTACCATCTGATGCCCTTGGCTCGCCTGTAAATATAATCTTCTCTTCCGGCTCCATAAGGTAAGTGGCAAATTTAGAGGTCACAACACGCCCCTCCTCTGTAAGCCTGACATTGCCTTCGGCATCAATCCTCTGGATATTCCTTTCCCCCTCCTCTTCCGAATAATGTACCAGCATCCTGTCTGCAAACAATGTCATATCCCTTTTTTTTGCTACGACGGAGCCCTTAAAGAGTATCGTTTTTGCTATGTCATCTGCAATAAGGGTTTGTGAGGTAATAACAACTACATCCTCCCCTACTGCTCTTTCTTCCTCTGCATAAGACAGGCAGGCAGGTAAAAAAAAGATTGCAAGCAGCAAACAGCAAGCAATAATCAATAGATCCGCCTGTGGGTTTAGTCCTCTGACACCTGCTTTATTTTTCATAAAAGACCGCTCTAACATTTTTTCTTAATTTCATTTTATCAGTCGTTGCTGCCAAGCTATCTCCCGTAATAAAAAAACCCCTTCCCACAATTTGAATCTTATAGTCTGAAAAGAGCTTATTTTCGGATGAATCCCAGAACAGTGTAGTGGCTAAAATGTCGTAACTCTCTGTCGATGCAATTATATTGCCGATTATTTCGAGGTTCCTGCTTTTGACATTATATATACCACTATCGGATGTAAGGACGAGCCCTTTTTCTGGAAATGTCATCTTTAATTTACTCAGTTCTATATCAACATCACTCAAAAAGAGGGCCTTTTCGGCATTAAGCATCCAGTTAGTTGCACCCCCTTTTTTCTGCGTAATATTTACACCATATATGTGAGATTTACCTTCGAGTTGAAAATTGACTCTCGTATCTCTTTCGTGGTTCAGATAAAACACAAAGACTACCAAAAGAGAGAGAAAAACAATTAATAACATCTTCATGATGGAATTCTACAACAGCAAGATAGTTTTTTGCAAAAAAAAGGTTCACAGTTCACGATTTAAAGGTTGTCTGTTTTGCGCGCTTCATCCTGACTCCTTTTTCATCGCTCTTTAACCGTGAACCGTGAACCTGATAACAAAGTTTTAGTTGGAGGGTTTGAGGGGTAGAGCCACTCGATATCTACCTCTCTTTTATCAATGCCCCTCTCATTACATCAATAGGGGGCTTTAAACCTGTCCATATCTCAAATGCATAGACTCCCTGCCATAGCAACATGCCCAGTCCATCTAACGTCTTGCACCCAATGTTAGATGCTGCAGCCAAGAGGGCTGTGTTTTTATATATTAGGTCACAGACTATATGGGCGTCATTTAGCAGTGATATGTCGACAGGGGGTGGATCGTCAGATCTAAGACCAAGGGGTGTCGCATTGATAATAATATCAATTTCTGAAAAAAAATCCCTCCTCTCCGCGGAGGTATTGTTTACAAGCAATACCTCTCCTCTATGCCTGCTTAAGCTCTTCTTTAACGCCGCCGCCTTTTCCATATCCAAATCATAGAGATAAAGCACCGCAGCCTCTCTGCACAGATAATAGCCTATAGCCCGAGAGGCTCCTCCAGCGCCTACGATAAGGATTCTCTTGTCCTTGACAGCTATGTCCGCCTCAGATAATGATTGCATAAAGCCTTTACCATCGGTGTTATAACCGGTTAATCTGCCATCGTCATTCCGTATTGTATTTACAGCGCCAATAGATAACGCCTCTTCACTAACATCCTCTAAAAGCGGTATAACATCTTCTTTGTATGGAACGGTGACATTTACCCCTTTTAGATTCAATGCCCTGATGCCATCCACTGCCTCTTTCAACATTCCAGGTTGCACAGAAAAGGTTACATAACAGTAATTTAGGTTTACTCTCTCAAAGGCAGCATTATGCATAGCCGGTGAAAGACTCTGCTCTACAGGATAACCTAATAACCCTAACACCCTCGTTTTGCCTGTTATAATCATAAGACCTCCGTTGTCTCGTTTACCCTCCTATCTTTGACATTGGTCGCAAGAAAGCAAAATCTCTTTCATGCTCCATTAAGATTTGAGGTTTGAGAGAGTCTCTTTTAGGTTTTATCGCTACAGAAAGCCTTAAAAGCCTTTCGATCTCCTTATCAGATGCCCCGCTCCTCATCTCCGATTTTATATCTATCTCTGTCTCTGAAAATAGACAGGGTCTGATTTTACCATCAGATGTCAGTCTGATGCGGTTGCATGAGTTGCAAAAATGGTCTGTTACTGGACTTATAAACCCTATTGCTCCTCTGGCGATTTCAGACCTGAAATATCGTGCCGGGCCTAACCCACGGACCTTTACAGGCAATAGCGGCATAATTGCTGACACCCTCTCTTTTATTTCATCTGTGGGAACAGATCTCTCCTGACTCCATATCTCCCTCGCACCTATTGGCATAAATTCTATAAATCTCACATGAATATGTGTCTCTATTGCCAGTCGTGCGAACTCTTCTATTTCGTCATCATTAATCCCTTTTATTGGAATCATATTTATCTTCACTGGCAGAAGTCCTGCCCTTTCTGCCTCATGAATTCCTTCCATAACACTCCTAAGGTCTCCACCCCTTGTTATCTCCTTGTATCTGCCTGGGCGTATGGAATCGAGGCTTACATTAACTCTTCTTAACCCTGCTGATGCAAGGAGATGGGCATATTCCTTTAGTAAGACACCGTTTGTTGTGAGGCTTATTTCTTGTATTTTTGGTATGTTGCTTATGGATGCGATGAGATACTCGAGATTTTTCCTTACCAGGGGTTCGCCACCCGTAAGTCTTATCTTTTTGATTCCGAGATAAGTTGCAATCCTAACGATCCTTATAATCTCTTCATATCTGATGATATCTTTATGCTTTACCGGTCTTATTCCATCGGAAGGCATACAATAAATGCATCTGAGGTTACATCGATCGGTAACAGAGATGCGGAGGTAATCAATAATCCTCTCGCTACTGCCTTTTATCATGCCCATGAATCTGGGCTACCTCCAGAATAGAGTCGGACTTACGGCCCTATTTCGGCAATTTTATCTCTTGCAAGACCTGCCTCATGGGAATCCGGGTATTCCTCTATCAGACGATCTAAAATTATCCTGCCTACCCTTTTATCTCCTATCCCTATAAAGGCATAAGCCTGCTTGAGTCTGGCTACCCTGCCCTTTTCGTGTCCATGATATTCCCTTAAAAAGTATTCGTACGCCAGTATTGCATCTTTATATCTTCCCTCTGCATAATATGCTTCGCCGATCCAGAAGCGAGAAAAGGGTGCAAGATCATGATCTGGGGAATTCTGTATGAGTTCTATAAACTTCTGCCTTGCCTCTGCATATTCTCCTTTTGTGAGACTTACCTGTGCATTAATGTATAACCGCTCAGCATCAGCATTTGCATCAGCAATTACCAGGTGCTCTGCATCAGCAGGTATCACCTCATCCGCCGCGATAAAGTCATCTCCAACTTGGGCTATCTTTTGTCCGTCGTTAGTCTTCATCCATAGTTTTTTGAGATCCTCTTCGAGGCTTGCTATTTTAGACAGATGCAACTCCCCATCGGCTCGAAATTCTCGTGTCGTCATCTCCATAAAGTGTCTGTTTTCTTCAACCCGGTCCTTAAGTACCATTAATTCCCTCGATAAATCAGATATCTGTCTCGAAATTAATAACAGTCCATCGTCTCCGGCTGCGCGAGAATGCTCTTTTAGCTCGGCTACGCTACTTGATATTTCCGATAACACTGCCTTAATCTCGGCAATCTTCCTTTCCTGATTAATAGACTCTACCTGAAGATGCGCAACATTGCTCCTCAATGCCTCAAACTCTGGTGAGACGGTCACGCAGCCTGACACCGAAAAGGGCAAGATGAAAATGGCAAAAAGAAGCAAAATGCCCTTCAGTCTGTATTTTGTATTCTGCATTTTAGAATCACCTCCCTCCTTCAAGAATGACAAAATGCGCCCTCCTGTTTTTGGCAAAGGACTCCTCGGTCGGCTCAAGGCAGAGCGGCCTCTCTTCTCCAAAACTTATCGTCCCAATCCTGTAAGGCGCAACACCAAGAAGCACGAGATGTTCTTTGGCAGAAGTCGCCCTTCTGTCGCCGAGGGCAAGGTTATACTCATTGGTGCCTCGCTCATCTGTATGGCCCTCAATTATGACCTTTAGGTCTCTGTTTTTTAGGAGCAGTTCCGCCAGTTTTTGCATTATCGGTATTGCATCCTCCCTTATATTATATTTGTCGAAATTAAAATGAATATTCGGGACATTCATCTGCAGTTCTTCGACGACGGCAGGCAGGACATCTGGTATCTCTCTCCTTGCGATCTCTTCTTCGCCTATATACTCTCTTATGACTATTTCGTCATCAGGCGGTATCGCCCTCAGTTCGTCTTCTGCTTCTACGCATGGCTGCACCTGGACATCTGCTGGATGCTCAGGCATATATGCTATTTTTCTTGGAGTGCACCCTGCAATTATGGCTATCCCTAAGATGATTAAAGCTACTGCAAATAAATATCTCATTTTCGGCCTCCTCTAAGTTAATGCGTTGATGAGATGATGAGTTAATGAGTTAAGTGGGTTGATGAACCTCATATGCCCTTTAACCCATATACCCTGTTCTTAGCAATCTTGCTTTATAGTTTAACATTAGCAATTAGCAATTAGCAATTAGCAGTTGGCAGTTAGTAGAGCCTCTTGCAAAAGTCCCGAAAATGTCACCCCGAGCAGCGCGAGGGGTCTTATAACTCATTGATAGTAAAAGATTCCTCACTTCGTTCGGAATGACAAACAGAGATTTTTGCAAGAGCCTCAGCAGTTAGCAGTTAGCAGTTAG
>JAJOKM010000106.1 GCA_021129835.1 Thermodesulfovibrionales bacterium
AAACATATCCTTTTCTAAAAAGGAAGACCTGAGTAGTTACAAAAATTATAGCAAAATGTAGCTTAACTACCAGTTCAAATATTGGGGTCCATTATAATGTTAGAGACGGGGCTAATGTCTGATCTGTCTAATTGAAAAAAGGGCAATTCATCTGGTAATATTAACAATATCAGTGAACTCGGTGAAGGCAAGTCTGTTGCTAAAAATTATAGTAAAAACTCTATATTTTATTATTATAGGGAGAAGGAGAAAAAGATGTTTTTAAACAGAATTTTAGGGATGTTTTCGAGTAATCTCGCTATAGACCTTGGGACAGCAAATACCCTTATTTATGCCAAGGGAAAGGGTATAATCTGCGATGAACCATCCGTGGTCGTGTTCAAGAGTGGGATCAAAAAACCTATAGCAATCGGCACGGAAGCAAAAGAGATAGTGGGGAAAACTCCCGAAGGCATAACAGCTGTGCGCCCCCTGAAGGACGGTGTTATTGCAGATTTTGATGCTACAGAGGAGATGCTCAAGTTTTTTATTGCAAAAGTACATAAGAGGAAGAGCTTTATTTCCCCAAGGATTATCGTCGGTGTGCCCTCTGGCATAACTCAGGTGGAGCAGCGAGCAGTTAAAGATGCTGCCCTTGCCTCAGGGGCAAGGGAGGTCTATCTAGTAGGAGAGCCAATGGCTGCTGCTATTGGAGTAGGGTTGCCTGTTAGTGAGCCTGTAGGTAATATGATTGTAGATATTGGTGGAGGAACTACTGATGTTGCAGTTATATCCCTCAGCGGAATAGTTTACAGCAAGGTTATTCGTGTTGGCGGAGACAAGATGGACGAGGAGATAATATCCTATATAAAGCGTAAGTATAATGTTATGATTGGCGAAAGGACTGCTGAACAGATAAAAAAAGAGATCGGAACAGCTTGCCCGGTAAATAATGTTGAAACAATGGAAATAAAAGGAAGAGACCTTATATCCGGAATCCCAAAGGCATTCGATATTACAGAAGCTGAGATAAGGGCAGCACTTCAGGATAGTGTTGTACTTATACTCGATGCTATTAAGAATACCTTCGAGAACACCCCCCCTGAGCTTTCGGCAGATATTTTCGACAAGGGCATTATACTGACCGGAGGAGGAGCATTACTAAAAGGTCTTGATGTAGTAATAAGGGAGCAAACAGGGGTCAGTGTTGTAGTGTCCGATAATTCTCTATTCGCTGTTGTGAAGGGGTGCGGGACGATGTTGAATAAAATGGAACTTCTCAAGAAGGTGTCACTGACTACAAACTAATGTCAAAAGGCAAAAAAAGAGTTATTATTTTTCTATCCCTTTTTTTTGTTGTCCTTTTGTTGGTAACCTTCCAGCATAAGGGCAAATCTTTCGGTTTTCTTGTGACGTTATCATATCCTTTTGATGCCCTTAATAATTTCACCACAACTGTTAATATGACGATTACGGAAGTATGGAATACCTTTGGTGAAAACAGAAGACTCGAAGATAAACTATCTGCAGCCCTTCTGCAGATACAACGACATGATGAGATTGTTCGGGAAAACAAGCGATTAAGAGAAATATTATTGCTGAGAGATAGCTCTCCCAATTATATAGCAACAGCACGAGTAATCGCTCGAGGCCCTGACAGGTTATTAAATACAATACTTATAGACAAGGGTGAGAGCAGTGGTATAAAAGAAGGTATGGCAGTTATTACAACAAAAGGCCTTGTTGGTAGGGTTCATTCAGTAAGAGGTAATTTTTCAGAGGTCTTACTTCTGCGGGATCCAAATTTTTCAGTTGCTGTCAGGCTCCAGGACAGCAGGAGAGAAGGTATTATATCAGGAACGGGTCATCGATATAGTCTCCTTGAGCATATACCCTTTGAGGAAGTCGTCGAAAAAGGGGATAATGTAGTTACCTCTGGACTTGACAGTATTTTCCCGCCTGGGATACCTGTTGGCGTTGTGAGCCGTGTAAGAGCCGGAGATCATAAATTCTTTCAGAGTATTCAGGTCTTGCCATTTCAGACCGATACAAAAATAGAAGAAGTGGTGATATTGACAAATGCAGGAGCATCGCCTTAATGGCTCACGGCAGAGGATGTTGTTTTGTCTTTCTTTAAATGGACAGGCCTAATTTTCTTTACATTCCTGCTGCAGACCCAGTTTTCCCCTTTCGGGAAGACATTAAGTCTTTCTACTGCCCTAGTTTATCTTTTTGGACTAAGAAGCCTGCCCTCTGGGTTTTCTGTCGGACGGTCAGATGGTTATTACAGTGGCAGGGCAGAGGTGAAAAGCACTGCTTTTGGCGCCGGTGTTGGTTTGCTGGAAGACATTATATCAGGCTCAATTATCGGTCCAGGGGTTTTTAGCAAAGGATTAATAGGCCTTTTTAGTGTTGTTGTCTTTACGGATGTGATATTTAAGTGGACACCACTGATTGGAGTGGTTATCATTATTATTCTTACTATTGCCGATGGATCTATTATTGTCGGTTTGAGAGTATTTTTAGATAATATAAATATAAACATCTTCAATGTCTTTCAGGCTATTTTTATTCAGACTGCTTTCAATATGCCATTTGGTATAATATTAAAACCTAAAAACGACTGAACCTGCAGATGACTACTACAAAAATAAAAATAGTCTCTTTCATTATAATCGGAATTTTTTTGATATTATGCCTGCGCCTCTGGCAGTTGCAAATACTGGAGGGAGATGAACATAAAGAAATATCTAAGAACAACAAGGTACAAATATTGAAGACACCTCCCTTAAGAGGTGTTATATATGACAGAAACGGAATACCGCTTGTCAAAAATGTCCCTACCTTCAATGCATCTATAATTCTTGACAGCAGTGGTAAAAAATTAGATATAGACGCCTTGGCAGAATTTCTTGGCTTAGAGAAGCATCATATTCAAGAGAAGTTAAATGCAAGAATCAATAGCCCATTTGTGCCTATAAGACTCAAACGTGACATAAGCCTTGAAGATGTAGCCCGTATTAAAGTAAGGAGGTCGGATTTCCCCGGACTTTTTGTCGAAATAAAGGCTGATCGAAAATACACTTTTGGGATGATTGGCGCACATATCACTGGTCATCTTGGCAAAATAACTACCGAACAATTGAGGAGTCCCGAATTAAGGAATTCCCTGCCTTTTTCGATGGTAGGACAATGGGGGATAGAAGCATTATTTGACAATCACCTCACGGGGATACCTGGAGAAAATGTTATGAAGGTAGATGCCCTCGGCAGGAAATTAGGGATTATACGGCAGAAGCAACCAATGCAGGGAGGAGATGTCAAGCTCAGTATTGATATAAGCGTCCAGAAAACTGCAACCGATGCATTTGGAGATAAGGCTGGCGCCCTTGTGGCAATGGACCCTAATTCAGGAGAAATACTTGCCCTTGTTAGCCTCCCATCCTTTGATCCCAATATCTTTTCGGAAATACTAAGTCATGATATCTGGAAATCACTAAAACACGATCCAAGGCATCCTTTGTTAAACAGAGCGGTTCAGAGTCAGTATCCTCCTGGTTCGGCCTTCAAGATAATAACAGCACTAGCTGCGCTCGAAGAAGGGGTTGTATGTCCTGATGAAAGGATTAAGTGTACTGGGAGTATTAGCATCGGAGATTATACCTTTAGATGCTGGAGGGCACATGGCTATATTAATCTCCATGATGCCTTCGTGCAGTCTAGTAACATATTTTTCTATGAGATGGGCAAGAGATTAGGGATAGACAAAATTTATAAATACGCTACCTCCCTTGGACTTGGAAGGGAGACGGGCATTAAACTGACGCCTATGGTAGAAAGAAGTGGATTAATTCCTAACGTCAAATGGAAACGAGAAGAGAAAAACCTCCCATGGTTTCTCGGGGATACCCTTGTTGCATCTATAGGACAGGGGTCTGTTTCTGTTACACCTATTCAGATGGCTGTGATGTTGTCCGCAATTGTTAATGGAGGATACATACATCGGCCATCCCTTGTGAAAGGTGATTCTGAGCTTCTGAGAGAAATACAATTAAGTCCAGAGACTATCAGAATTTTGAAAGAAGCGATGTCAGGAGTCGTCAACGATCCTGATGGTACTGCGCATGGAATAAGATCTTCTCTAACCACAATTGGTGGCAAGACAGGGACTGCCCAGGTCGTTGCCCTGGCAAGAGATGAGACGGGTAAAGCGAAAGGTCCCATGAGTCATGCGTGGTTTGTCGGATTTGCCCCTGTTGATAACCCTGAAATAGTAGTCTCTGTAATTGTAGAGCACGGAGGAAGAGGCGGGGCAGTTGCCGCCCCCATAGCAAAAAGGGTTATAGAGGAATATTTAAAACGCCAGGAGACATTAAGAGGCAAAGCTCCAGTTTTTGATAATGTGAGCGCCAGTCTCAATTGATGATACTTCGACACTATTAATTCTTAAAATGGCTGTAGTTACGCCACATCCTTCAACCTCCCGGTTATCTTTCCATACCTTAAAGACGCCACACGATGGACTTCTGTCCTTTAAGATCGCCCTGCTTACACTAAACATTTTTGCAATTCTCAAGACTTCAAAGGCGCCGTTAATTAGATTCTGAGAATAGTCAACTCCATCAATACCTATTGCACGCACTCCACTTATTCCTTTCATAAGGGCATAACCATCTCCTCGAACAAAACTGATTGATGCCCTCGGTGTCTGAAGTCCTCCAATTTGTTCGGGACACAAAGGAATTGCCTTTCCAGAGGCAACCATCTCAATAATTTTGGGGTGTCCGCAATTTGCTCCATTATATCTGGTATTAATTCCAGCAAGACATGCACTAACAATTATCATAATGGCCTGTTTTTGTCTTTCCTTTGAACGAATGTTCCACCATAAACCACATAGCACGACAAGGCTAACCACTTGCAAAATCAACGACTTATACGGCGTAACAGTTTACTAAGGCGTAGGAGGAGAGTTGTGGATAAACATGGCAGGACTGAATTTCTCCAAAATCAAGCTACCACGGTGAGCTTTTTTTCAATTCCTTTATCCCGTTCATTATATCATTGCATATCTTTTCTTGAAGATCCTTATCCCTGCTTCTTAATGTTAAAGGCTTACCGAAGGAGACCTTTATTTTTGCCAGCCGTGGCACCTTTGCTCCGACTGGCAGCACTTTTTGAGTGCCATCAACGAGCGCAGGCACTACCGGAGCGCCACTTATGGCAGCAATCAGTCCGATCCCCCTTTTTGCGTCCAGAAAACTGCCGTCTTCACTCCTTTTCCCCTCAGGAAACATAACGATCAGCTCTCCCTTTTTAAGCCTCTTTACGGACTCTTTTATCGTTGAAGCTTGTGCCTTGCCCTCATCAACCGAAATGCAATAAAAATTCACTATCGGACTTATAATCGGGACACTGAAAAGATACCTCTTCGCAATATAGGTTGCCTTCCTCTTTAAGGCCACGCCAAAAACAGGGGGGTCGAAATAACTCACATGATTGGCAGCAACTATGACCCCGCCTTTGTCAGGCACATTCTCTAATCCATATACCCTCAGCAAAAAAAATACCTTGAATATGGTATAAAGTATTGCCCTCATGAAAAAATAAAGGAATGTCAGCATCTCGTCTCTTTAAGGATCCTTCCGACAACCTCATCTTGGTCTAAATCTGTAGTATCTATATAAACGGCATCATCGGTCCTTTTTAGCGGCGCGATATCACGATTCATATCCCTGCTGTCTCTCTCTTTTATATTTCTCAAGGCCTCATCTATTGTTATAACTGTTCCAGTTCCCTTTAGCTGAAGATGTCTCCTTTTTGCCCTCTCTTTTAGAGAGGCATCGAGATAAAACTTCTTCCACGCATCCGGAAATACAACCGTTGTCATATCCCTGCCCTCTGCAACAAGGTTGCTATCTCTCGACATGTGGCGTTGCGTATCAAAGATAAAATCCCTTACCGCCCCCTTAGCCGAAAATATAGATGTAACCGTCTCTATCTTTGTAGTTCTTATTTCTTTTGAGACATTTTCGCTATTTAAAAAGACCTTTCCATCTCTAAAACCCACAGTAATGCCACTCAGTGCATTAAAAATCCTGGAGTCGGTGTTATCGGGCATTATATCTCTTTTTATCAAATAAAGTGCAATAGCACGATAAAGGGCGCCGGTATCGAGAAACTGAAAGCCTAACCTCTCTGCCACGAGCCTTGCTACAGCACTCTTCCCAACACCAGACGGACCATCTATGGCAATAACTTTCTTCATGGATCAACAAATCACCCGATTTATTTAGAAGGTCAATCCTTTCAATTCCTCATAAAATCCCGGAAACGACACATTCACGCATGATGCATTGTTTATTGTCGTTGTTCCTTCTGCAACAAGGGCCGCTATAGAAAGGGACATGGCTATGCGGTGGTCGCCATAGCTCTCAACATGGCTGCCTTTTAGAGCTGCCTTTCCTTTTATAGCGACTCCGTCATGGTATTGCTTAACCTCAGCACCAAGTTTTTTCAGTCCTAACATCATTGCCTTTATCCTGTCGGTCTCCTTTACCCTTAACTCCTCGGCGCCCCTTATTTCTGTAATCCCTTCAGCCTGTGTTGCCAAAACGCATAAAGCAGGGAATTCATCTATAAGAGAAGGGATTGTCTCTTCGCTTATTTTTGCTGCCTTGAGGCAATCGGCGGTCTTACAATAAATATTAGCGACAGGCTCCCCCGAAACATCCCGGATGTCTTCTAATCTAACAGATGCCCCCATCTCTCTTATCACTTCCAGCAACCCTGTCCTTGTCGGATTTATACCAACATTCTTAATCAATATCTCAGAATTTGGAATAATTGTCGCTGCTACGATAAAGAATGCAGCGGAAGAGAAATCAGCAGGTATCGTTATATCAAAGGCATTCAACCCTCTACTCGGCCCCTGGCCATTGACCTTTATCGTAAACCCATTAACCTCTATTTCCACGCCTGTTGATGCCAGCATCCTCTCCGTATGGTCACGGGACTTAAAGGGTTCTGTAATAACAGTTGTGCCGTCTGCGTATAGAGCTGCCAGAATAAGGCAGGATTTTATCTGAGCGCTCGCAACAGGCATGGTATAATTTATCGCATTAAGCCTTCTGCCTTTTATAGCAATCGGGGGATATTTATTCTCGTTCCTTCCCGAAATATCTGCCCCCATATCTTTAAGAGGATTAATTATCCTGGCGACTGGCCTCTGTCTCAGGGAGCTGTCTCCTGTAAGGACAGAAAAAAAGGGATTGCCTGCCAGTATGCCTGATATGAGTCTGATGGTGGTGCCTGAGTTGTTGCAGTTTATAACATCAAGAGGCTCTTTAAGTCCATATAAGCCTCTCCCTTTGATCGTGATCTCTCCATGATTTTCCTCCTTAATCTCTGTGCCGAGCATCTTCATTGCATTCATAGTACTTATGGGATCTTCTGCCATAAGAAAATTTCTTACAACACTCTTGCCTTCAGATAAAGAAGCAAGCATTACTGCCCGGTGTGAGATGGATTTATCAGGAGGAACGCTTATCTCACCTTTAAAGCCTCTTGCTTTTGCCAATTCTTGATCCATAAAAACTATTTCAACCGCCTTCTCAACTCCTGTGCCTTCAGAAAGTCCTTTTCAATCCCTAGTGCATCACCATTTTCTAAACATCGAGTTATTCTATCAAGGTTATCCCTGAAGGTATTTATGAGCTTAATGAGATTGTCCTTATTGAACATAGAGATATCTCTCCATAATTCCGGGGAGCTCAAAGCAATCCTTGTCGTATCCCTAAATCCCTGCCCAGCATACTCTATATAGTCAGCGCTGATGTCATTCACCGTATTAACTATAGCATATGCAATTATATGCGGGAGGTGGCTGACCGCTGCGTATATCTCGTCATGTTTAAAGGTGTCCATTAACACTACCCTTGCACCAACTGCCTCCCAGATAGATGCAATCTTCTGTATCGCCATACTGCCTGAATTTTCGGTCTCTGTGATAACGCACAATGTATTGGTAAAAAGCCCTGCCCTTGCATCATCTATCCCTGATTTATCACTTCCCGCTATAGGGTGAGATCCTACATAATAAACCCCTGCAGGCATTAATGACTCCAATTCATATACAAGACTGCCCTTGACACTTCCTACATCGGTTATCAGGGCGCCTTTCCTTATAGTGCCCTTTATCTTCTCGACTATCTCTCTAAATACACCAACAGGCGTTGATAGTAGTATAAGGTCAGAACCTTCACACGCCTTACAGACATCAAGGCTGTAATCATCTATTATCCCTCGCTCCTTTGCCTTTTTGAGATTTTCTTCTTCTCTGCCATAACCGTATATAACTCCGCATAAACCTTTCTCTTTTAAGGCAAGGGCAACGGATGCACCAATAAGACCAACTCCTACAACCGTTGTCTTACTAAAGAATAAATTATTCATTTCGTGATTATCTTGCCCAGTCGATGCTTCTGCCGTGGGCATCGGTTATATTTCTCTCCCCACTGCCTGTGCTACTGGTTGCAGTTCCTGCATCAGTCGTACAAACATATCAGGTCTCAAAGATTGCTCGCCGTCTGAAAGGGCATCTTCAGGATTTGTGTGCACCTCTATAATAAGTGCATCTGCCCCGACAGCAACAGCGGCCTTTGCCATCGGTATAACTAAATCCCACCTGCCAACACCATGACTTGGATCAACAGCGACAGGGAGATGCGTCAATTGCTTCAGTACCGGCACTGCACTAAGGTCAAGGGTATTTCTCGTCGCCGTCTCAAATGTCCTGATACCTCTTTCGCATAGTATCGCTCTTTGGTTTCCTCGAGACATGATATATTCGGCCGACATGAGCCACTCCTTTATAGATGCAGATAGTCCTCTTTTAAGCAAAACAGGCTTATCGACCGCCCCTACTTCAAGAAGGAGCCTGAAATTCTGCATATTTCTTGTCCCTATCTGGATTATGTCTGTATATTCCATAATCGCATCAATATCTCTCGGGTCCATTATCTCGGTAATGATTTGGAGACCTGTCTTCTCCCGTGCCTCTGCGAGGTATCTGAGACCCTCTTCGCCAAGTCCCTGAAAGGTGTATGGAGATGTTCTCGGCTTATAGGCGCCGCCTCTTAGAATTGTTGCCCCAGCCTTTTTCACCTTTTCTGCTATCATCATCAGATTGGTCTTGCTTTCAACAGCACATGGGCCTGCCATTATATGTATCTTTCTGCCGCCAATAATATTACCACCTACATCTATCTTTGTGTCTTCCATCTTAAAATCACGACATGCCAGTTTATACGGCTTTAATATCCTTACTACATTTTCGACTCCAGTCATTACGCGTATAGCATCTTCTTCTTCCTCTGTTATTCTCGATGTGTCGCCAATTACACCGATAATAGTCCTCTCTGTCCCATGTGATACAGTTGCCTTTAATCCTTTGCTTTCGAGCCTTTTCAGGATATGCCTGATGTTCTCATCCGATGTATCAGGCTTTAGCACTACAATATCCATAAATCCCTCTCAGGTATAATATTAGTATTGTCAAAAAAACTTTTGCCTATTTTCTTCTGCCCCGCAATGCTAAAAGCAGTTATCTGCTTTTAGCATTGCCTCACTTTTTTGGCGACACAAGCATCTTGTCTTTGTCGATGGGTATGAACCGAGATGTTTAAAATAGAGACAGGTATCCCTTATTACATCGATTGCCTTTCTAACCTTTTTGTCATCGATATGTCCCTCCATGTCAACAAAGAAGATATAATCCCACGCCCTTCTCTTTGACGGCCTGGATTCTATCTTTGTAAGATTTATCTTTGACTTCTTAAACGGATGCAATACCTCATAAAGGGCCCCTGGCTTGTCTTTTAAGGAAAACAATATAGATGTCTTGTCCTTGCCCATTTTTGGTAGATAGTTCTTTGCTATTACCAAAAATCTCGTGTAGTTGTCTTTTTTGTCTGCAATCTGCCTTCCGATAAATTGCAGGTCATATATCTCTGCAGCAAGTTCACTAGCAATGGCAGCGACCTCATTATCAATTGAGGCAACTTCAGCCGCCTTTGCTGTGCTTACAGATTCAAATATTGGTATGCCTGGCATATTTGCTTCAAGCCATATTTTGCACTGAGCAGTAGCTTGCGGATGGGAATATATCTTTATTACCTTCGACTTATCTCCACTTTTTGAAAGAATATTATGCGAAATCTCAAACAGTATCTCGGCGGATATCTTGAGGTCATAATCCATAAACATGTCGAGTGTGTAGCTCACTACACCTTCATTGGAATTCTCAACCGGCACAACTCCGTAATCTACCTTATCGCCCTCCACCATATCAAAGACATCTTTTATACTATTAACAGGGGTATACCTTACAGAAGAACCAAAATGTCTCATCGATGCAAGATTTGTGAATGTTCCCTCAGGGCCAAGATAAGCTACCTTGAGTGGTTCTTCAAGGGAAAGAGATGCCGATATGATTTCCCGGAAGATGACTTTTAGTGCCTC
This sequence comes from Thermodesulfovibrionales bacterium, assembly GCA_021129835.1. Lineage (GTDB taxonomy): Bacteria > Nitrospirota > Thermodesulfovibrionia > Thermodesulfovibrionales > Dissulfurispiraceae > JAJOKM01. The sequence continues at coordinate 10,501 of JAJOKM010000106.1, forward strand.
CTCTGGAAATGGCCCTTTATTCAAAGAAGTGATACGTTTAAGTATTGCTTTTTCACGCTCTGGTGAATGGAGCTTAAGATTGGCATTCCTCTTTATAGCAGCTATATCTATAGCTATGTTTGCCCTTCTATCTAAAAGCCCCAGAATTTCTGAATCGATCTTATCTATTTCGTTTCTAAGCCTTTCGAGGCTGGCGTTTGTCTCTTTATTTCGGTGCATATTTTATGTCATTCATTCATGCCTTTCTGCCTGTCTGCATATAACGCACAGGCAGGCAGGACAGTTCACGGTTAACAACCTTGATTACTAAGGCTCAGGGTTCAGGGTTTTAATCGTTTTTCAACCCTGAACCGTGAACCTAAGTAGTTACAATCTATTTTTAGTTTAAAACCCGATAGGATAAATAATCAACCTCTGACACTAAAGTATAGCAATCTATAGATGAAACTAATTTCCTCAAAAAGTTTATATTTGTAGTATGTCCTGACCTCTCCATAATGATGTGACCCTCTATGGGGAATCCAATCAATGATAAATCCCCTATCGAATCAAGCATTTTATGTCGTACAAATTCATCTTTAAACCTAAGTCCAGTCGCATTCAAAACACTATTGCCACCTATAATAACAACATTATCCAAAGAGCCTCCCTTTACAAAGCCATTTGTCCTTAGCTTTTTGACATCGCTGAGGAACCCGAAGGTTCTTGCAGGTGCAATCTCCTCAATAAAGGTCTCCGCATTAATATCTAATATGAGCTCCTGTTGCCCCAATAACTGGTGCTCGAAATTTATATAATATGATATTCTCGTGCCGTTATATGGGAGTGCGACTACCCTTGAATATCCGTCCTCATAGACGATAGGCTTGACAATTTTTATGAAGGGTATCCTCTTCATCTGTTTCGTTATGCCTGCCGCAAGGATAAGTTTTACAAGTTTTGTAGAACTTCCATCCAGTATTGGAATTTCGAGCCCATCTACTTCTATGATGAGATTGTCGATACCAAGTCCTGCAATGGCGGCGAGGAGGTGTTCTACTGTCTTTATTCTCGTACCGTTGACCCCAATAGTCGTAGCAAAACCTGTATCAATAACAGAGGATATATTTGCCCGCATTATTGTACCACTGCCCCTCCGGTAAAAGACTATACCAGTATCCACAGGGGCCGATTTGAGCTTTACAGTCGCATGCCTTCCTGCATGCAGACCAACACCTTGAAACAGCACCTCTTTTTTTATTGTTTGCTGTAATCTCATCAGAATTAAAAGTTAGGCAAATAATATGCCAAACACCTCCTTAAAACAAAAGTTCATCACATTCATGCTATAGCTTTCGATTAGCATTCGATTTTGTAACTATTCAGGTTGTTAAGTTCACGGTTCAAGGTTCACGGTTATAAAGGATAGTTATCAGTTGCCAGTTATCAGT
>JAJOKM010000129.1 GCA_021129835.1 Thermodesulfovibrionales bacterium
ATCCCTGCTCCAGGCATAGCTCACGGAGAAGGTTAAGGGTCTCGAGTTGATGGTTAATATCTAAATGGGCTGTCGGTTCATCAAGAAGAAGCACCTTAGGTTGCTGAGTTAATGCTCTAGCGATAGTTAAACGCTGTCTTTCGCCACCAGAAAGCTCACCCACCCTTCGCTCGGCAAAGGCGATGGTCTGGGTCGCCTCCATTGCCCGCCGGGCGATAGCCAGATCCTTTTCTCCTTCGTAGCCAAAGCGGCCGAGATGCGGTGTTCGTCCCATCAGCACTATCTCAAAGGCAGTAAAGAGCTCAGGCAAGACTGGATTCTGAGGAACCACTGCTACCACCCGGGCTAAATCACCCCGGCTCATCTTGGCTACATTATGCCCATTAATAAAGATCTGCTCCGACCGAAATGCGATCAAGCGAGTTATTCCCTTAATTAAAGTGGATTTACCGCAGCCATTGGGTCCGATAATGCCTACCATCTCACCCGGCTTAACTTCTAGGTCAATATCCCGCAACACTACGCTTTTACCATAGCCTAAAGTAATCCCATGAACATGCAAGCTATCCATTTCGAAGACACCTTTCATAACCCGAACAAGTCGGAATCAAAAATTTTGAAATCCAAATGCCAAATAAAATCCAAAATCCAAATGTCAAAGTAACTACTCCGGTATACTTTCTTTATCCCCCTCGGTGGTAAAGAGGGGTGAGGGGAGATTTTATGAATCATAATTATCTCCATATTTCTCCTAAATTATACGAAAGCATAGTTGCTATCCAAATGTCTTCAAATCCCCCCTCGCCCCCCTTTTCTAAAGTGGGGATAAGTAAAAAACATATGGTTCTTCTCTCATTTTCTACAGTACTGGCAGAGGTATAGGGAGAGGGTTATCGGCCTGAAAGATTTTAAGGATGAAGTATTTAAGGTTATGGAATCCACAGTCTTTGCGTCTTATAAGTCCTATTTTTCTGTTATTACCCTCTAAGATTGCCGTGTTTATGGGATAGAGGCAGTAACTCCAAAGCCCTGACCTTATGAATCTCAAGCATATTGGCAAAATCCATTAAGGGCTGAATATCGCTCTCATAAGCCATATCACACCAGTTATCAAGGGCTCTATTAAACTGGGCAACTGTTACACACTCCCAGAATTCTTTCAGTTGTTCGAGCAAGGTGTACGCAGTGTTAAGAGGTATGTTGATATTTAAAAGCTGTTTTAAACGTATCTCGCCTTCATCTTTCAATCTCTTAAGGTTCATAACGAGGAGCCACTTTGTTTTTTTGAAAAACCCCTTATGCTCTTCATCTGTCTTTTTAAATTCATCGATCCTTATACGATCCATAACCTTGTTAAAGTCCTGTATTATATGGAACTTGTCATGGACTATTAGTGTTTTTGGGCAGTGCTCCTTTACAGCGCCAATGTACGCTTTAGACATATCTATGGCAACAGTTTTGATAAGCTTAGAGCGTTCTTCTCCTACTGCCTTAAAGAACTTCGATGCGGTTTCCTTGTTTTTTCCTATTCCTACCCCGATAAGGCGTGAGTTGTTAAGATCAAAGACACATGTGAGATATTTATGGCCCTTTTTATAGGAGACCTCATCCATGCCAATGACCGCTATATTATCTAAGCTTGGAGCTTCGAATCTATGTCCAAGATACGCCTTGTATATGTTCTTGACTGTCTTCCAATTAAGAGCGAAGCACATGGCCAGAACAGTTAATGGAAGATGCTGACATAGCCAGGCAACAGCTTCCTCAAGACGTCTGGTCGCCCGGGCATAGCTTAAAATATCTTTGGGGATTGTCACTGACATATGATTACTCCTTTCTTAAGAATAGTTTGCTTGGTAACTCCCTATTCTTCTAAAGAAATCTATGTTCATCAATCCCTGCTTTCTTTCTACGCTAACCGTAAAAGATGGGAGGAGAGCCGTGGTGGGGCTATTTACCCTTACTCCATCAATTAATACAAGGGTATGTCTTGACGCCGCCCCCCTTAAGAAAATTGAGGTCGTTGCCCCCGATCCTCCTGTTTGGACCACATCCAATCCCGGAAGGCCACGCAGGGACTCTAAAATCGTTATTTCTCCTCCCTCGGCAATCTCTTCGGCATCTATTATGGTTACTGAAGCGGATATTCCCTTGATGGGTTCTGGATGGCGGGTGGCGGTTATTACGATCTCTTCTAAATCAAAGACTATTACTGGGCTTTCTTCTCTTTCGGTCGCCCCGACCTTAGTCGTGACAGAAAGCAATGCAATGAGGCATAAAACCCCCTCTTAACCTAAAGGCCTTTTTCATCATCTTTTTCCTCCTCGAGAATACTTCCCATGACAGACAATAGACCGGACTCCCTGTCTTATGAGCAGGATTACCGTTGCGGGACAGTGGAAGGAATCTCACCTTCACTTCCTTTGCCTATCTGGTTAGAGTTAATTTTTCAAGAAAATAATAGAGTCTAAGCTAATCTCTAAATTTCTCGCCTCCCTCTCTGCTTTTGGATTGACCCTACCTCTCATGGGCGACTAAAGCCGTCTATGACCCAATGAAATTCATAATGCTACTTAAATCTTTCCTAAAATGTCAAGTAAAAGAAGGGGGCACTTCCCATATTTTCATTGACACAGCAGTTATCCCTTTATTTAGGATACTTTTCTCACCATCTGAGCTTACTCCCTTATGCCAAATCATATACAATCTGTGGAGAGGAGCAAGATACATAAAACGGAATCCTGTTAGGGCTAATCTTGCAGAAAGAACCGAAGATTATCTCTCCTGCGACGCTGACTTCCACGCGTGACACGGGGGGCATAACAAGCAAAATGGTATTTAAAGGATGCTGGATTTCCGCTCAAAGGACTGCGGGAATGACAGTCTGCGGGACTTCGGGAACAACAACCAGAGACTTTTACAAGAGAGACTCTTATCATGAAAAGTTATTAATATCAGTTATTTACAAGATACCTCCGTGTCAAGTGTGTCCGGGTGTCAGCCTAAGAAGGCAGTGCGGCCAAAAGGGGAAAAGTGAAAGAAATACGGGAAGTGCCCCCCTTTTTTTAGTGTCGAGCAATAAAAAAATAATGGCTATTTGGCTCTTTCTCATTTTTAAGTTTCATATCTTTATGCTGGGTTATACCATTTCCTATGAGAACCACTGCCTCTCCTTTGAATTTCTTTACATCCAAGTTCTAACAGTTTATTAGCGATTTCTCTGTATTTCACTATAATTCCACAGGAATCAGTGTTTCTGTCCACATAGCTGAATTAGGGGTTATTTCTTGTAAAACCTCTGGTAAAGGTTTATTCAAGTCTTCATAGGCTTCAATCAATGCAGTTAAAGCATCCGCTACATTAGGTATTACTTCATTTAGGTTGTCAGCCTCCGTAATTAAATCGGGTAAAATTGGACACGTTATTGTATAACCACCTTCTGGCTGTGGCTCTAAGATTAATGGCAATTTATAAATGCTTTTCATTGCACTTTACCTGTAATAAGCCAAATAGCTTATACAAAAAATTAAAGAGTTATTTCCTTATTATATATGATTTGACTGCAACATTTATACAATTTCATCTTAATCTGTAACTGCTCAGGTTCACGGTTATAAAGGATAGTTATCAGTTGCCAGTTATCAGTTAACGTAAACTGTGAACCGTAAACTGTGAACTGGCAACTTTGAACCTGACAACCTGAGTAGTTACCCCAATGGGTGATTTTGGGTGTTCACCCCTTATTTTACTGCCCCTGACCGAGGGTATATCCCTGCTTGCCATTTATCAGGTAAAGGTTTTCGAGTTTGATCCACTCGATGTTGCGCTGCTCGATTCGCTTTAGCAGAGATCGAATATCAGCATTTGTAGTGCAAGCCGATTCTTTGGGTGGCTGGAATCGACAACGCCAGTGGTCGGTGCAGAATGTTTCGGGAAGACCGCCCGGATACACCTTTTGCCCGCGGTTGGTAATCATAATCAGGCGAAATTCAGGCTCGGCAATCTGTCCTAGTTTTTCACCAAGCTCATCGGCTGATAATTTGCTGTTTCTAACAAAGACATCCACGCCATCTAACTGCATCTCTGAGTTGCGAACATTAGTCAGTTTTGGTTTTTGAAAGTTGGCGACCCTCCCGATGTAATGGACTGGCTTAAGATGTTCAGGCTTTCGTCCTATATTGGCGGCTACAACCCTCGAGAAATCTGAGGTGCTGACTTCTCTGTATCTTTTTATGCCTGTGCCCTTTACCTTGCGCGCTAGGTCATAAGTATATATACCGTCTTCGATAGTCTTGAGCCAGGCATTATGAACTCGCTCAGCGACATCGGGCTGGCCGATATGGACAAGCATCATTACCCCTGCCAAAAGCAGTCCGGATGGGTTGGCTATATCTTTTCCGGCATGCCTTGGCGCTGAGCCATGAATCGCCTCGAACATTGCGTAGTTATCACCGATGTTTGCCGAGGGGGACAATCCTACCGAGCCAGCAATCTGTCCAAGCATGTCTGAGACGATGTCGCCATATAGATTTGGCAACACAACTACATCAAAGTCTTCGGGGGTATCTGCCAGCTTGGCTGTGCCTATATCTATAATCCAGTGCTCACTTTCGATGTCAGGGTATCCTGAGGCGACCTCATCAAATACCTTATGAAAGAGCCCGTCGGTAATCTTCATTATGTTGTCTTTTGTCATACAGGTAACTTTTTTGCGGCCATAGGTACGGGCATACTCAAAGGCATATTGCGATATACGCTCACAACCAGGGCGTGATATCAGCTTGAGACACTGAACGACCTCGGTGGTCTGCTGATGCTCAATGCCTGCATAAAGGTCTTCCTCATTTTCGCGTATAACGACTACATCCATCTGAGGGTGTTTTATAGGAACAAACGGGTGGTAACTAACGGCCGGGCGCACATTGGCATAAAGGCTGAGTGTCTTGCGGATAGTAACATTAAGGCTTTTGTATCCTTCTCCCTGGGGAGTGGTGATAGGGGCCTTATAAAATACTTTGCAGTCCCTGAGGATGTCCCATGTATCCTCAGCAATTCCAGCAGTATGTCCTCTAAGATAGACCTTGTCGCCAATCTCGATAAACTTTGGCTTGATGGCAGCACCGGCCTCTGATAAAACATGCAGACACGCATCCATTATCTCTGGTCCGATGCCATCTCCTCTGGCGACGGAAATTGTTCGTGTCTTGGTCATAAATGGTATCTCCCTGCTTGCGTTTGCTGTACACTCATACGGACATACAGACATACAGAAATATCGAATTTTGCCTCTTGTAGTTTTAAGCCTTTTATTTTAAACTCTTTCATCGATGAAATTCAAGATACTGGAGGCCCTTTTCATTTCGAGTGGGCAGCGACATTTTGAAGAATCGCCCAGTTTAGGCAATAGAGAAATCATGGGTCTCATTTCTTTCTTGACATCCACAATATGTTGTAGTATATACTATACTCCTCTACTAAATAGAGAATTTTAAAGAGACTTGTAACTACTCAGGTTCAAGGTTCCGGGGTTCACGGTTCACAGTTAAAGAGCGATGAAAAAAAGAGTCAGGATGAAGCGCACAAAGCAGACAACCGTGAACCTTGAACTTAACAACCTGAATAGTTACAGAGACCTAATTAAGGCAATTTAAATATCAAATATAAAGATGCAAAATGTTTTTAAGAAAATAATTTTGATATTTAAATTTTGATTTTTGATATTTTTTAAGGAGGTTGACATGTTTAAAAGGATCAGGAAACGCGATGGCAAGATAGTAAAGTTTGAGACAGAAAAGATTACTAATGCGATTACAAAGGCAGGGCTGGCGACTGGTGAATTTGGCCCTGAAATTGCAAAGCCCCTTGCCTTGAAGGTCTTGAATTTGGCGCAAAATGTGATTACGCACAAAACACCGACGGTTGAAGAGATCCAGGATGTTGTTGAGGAGGTATTACTCTCCTCTCCTTATCGTAAAACTGCCAAGGCATATATTCTTTATAGAGAGCAGCGCGCCAGGGTCAGGAGTATTGCTGCCAAAGCGCAGGTCGATCTTGTAGATCAATACTTAGGGAGACTTGACTGGCAAGTTAACGAAAATAGCAATATGACCTTTTCCCTGCAAGGATTGAACAACTATGTTTCGTCGGAAATCACCAAGATTTATTGGCTGAATAAAATTTATCCTTCGGAGGTAAGGCAGGCACATATCGATGGTGATTTTCATATACATGACCTAAACATCCTTTCGGTTTATTGCGTGGGGTGGGACCTTTATGACTTATTATTAGAAGGCTTTAGAGGTGCAGCGGGTAAGATCGAGAGCAGACCGGCCCGTCATCTTCGCAGCGCTCTGGGGCAGGTGACTAATTTCTTTTATACACTCCAGGGCGAAGCCGCTGGCGCTCAGGCATTCTCTAATTTTGATACCCTTATGGCTCCTTTTATAAAGTATGATGGCTTGAGTTACAATGATGTGAAACAGGCCTTGCAGGAGTTTGTCTTTAATATAAATGTCCCTACCCGCGTCGGTTTTCAGGCGCCTTTTACTAATGTTACACTGGATTTGACTGTTCCTAATTATTATGCCAACCAGGGTGTTATTATTGGTGGTAAACCTCAAGATAAAACATATAAGGAGTTTCAACATGAGGTGGATTTATTCAATAAGGCCTTTTTAGAGGTAATGTTAGAGGGAGATGCTAAAGGCAGGGTGTTTACTTTTCCTATTCCTACCTATAACATCACGGCAGACTTCGACTGGGAAAATCGCAATCTGGATGCCTTATGGCAGATTACTTCTAAATATGGAGTGCCATATTTTAGTAATTTTATAAATTCTGATATGAGCCCAGAAGATGCTCGTTCGATGTGCTGCCGTCTGAGAATTGATAACAGGGGATTGAAAAAAAGGGGTGGGGGGCTGTTTGGCGCCAGTCCGCTTACCGGAAGCACTGGCGTGGTTACGATCAACATGGCAAGACTTGGATATCTGGCAAAAGATGAGGATGACTTTCTCGAGAGGTTAGGCGCATTGATGGGCTTGGCAAAGGAGAGCCTCGAAATAAAAAGGAAGGCACTTGAAGACTTTACGGTCGCATCTCTTTATCCTTATGCCAAATATTATCTGCGGAATATCAAGAAGCGTTTTGGTGAATACTGGAAAAATCACTTCTCGACCATTGGATTGATAGGGATGAATGAAGCTTGTCTGAATTTGTTTAAAGAGGGAGTTGCTCAAGACAGGGCAAGAAACTTTACGTTAAAGGTCCTGGATTTCATGAGGGATAAGCTGCTGGAATTTCAGAAAGAGACAGGAAATGAATTTAATCTCGAGGCTACACCGGGAGAGTCGACCTCGTACAGGTTAGCAATGATCGACAAAAAGAAATACCCGGGTATCATATGTGCCAGTAACGGAGAGCGTAAAAAAGATAAACCGACGGAGTCTGGGACAGGACAAAACGGCATTGAACCATTTTATACCAACTCCACACACCTGCCGGTAAATTACACTGATGATATTTTTGAGGTGTTAGACCTGCAAGATGAGATGCAGACAAAATACACCGGAGGAACCGTCATACATATTTTTGCTGGGGAGAAGATTGAAGATGCGACTGTCGTCAAAAACTTGGTGCGTAAAATTTGCGAAAATTACCGTCTGCCATATTTTACAATTACCCCGACCTTCAGTATTTGTCCGAATCATACTTACATCGCAGGAGAGCATGACACCTGCCCGAGGTGTGGCACAGAGACCGAAATATACTCCCGTATAGTTGGCTACCTACGACCTGTATCCCAATGGAACAAAGGCAAAAAGGAAGAATTTAAGAGGAGAAAGACCTTCAAGTTAAGTTAGATTACACAGATTAAGAATGCATGATTACACAGATTGATCTGGAATCTGTGTAATCTTTTCGGGAGATGTGTAATCATGATATAGAGATGCTTATTGGTGGATTTCAAAAGTCTTCATTAATAGATTATCCAGGTAGAATATGCGCCACTATCTTTACCATGGGGTGTAATTTCAGATGTCTTTATTGTCACAATCCAGAGTTAGTAATGCCGCAACTATATCGAGAGCCAATCTCTGAAGAGGAGGTTCTCGGATTTTTAGAAAAAAGGAAGGCTGTGTTAGAGGGGATAACCGTTACTGGTGGTGAACCACTCCTGCATAAAGATTTGCCCCTGTTTCTTAAGGACATTAAAGAGATGGGATATGCTATAAAATTAGATACCAACGGTAGTTTTCCAGAGAGGCTGAGACAGGTTATCGATGAGGGGTTAGTCGATTATGTTGCGATGGATATCAAAGGGCCACTATCGAAATATAATCTTATTGCCGGGGTTACTATGGATACCGGAGACATAAAAAAAAGCATTGATATAATTATGAATTCCAATATATATTATACATTTAGGACAACGGTGATTAAATCACTCTTAACGATAGAAGATTTAAGACTGATAGCCCAGATGATTAAAGGGGCAGGTCGCTATGTCCTTCAAAGGTTTGTTGCCGGCAATAAGCTTGTAGATGATTCTTGCCGGGAGAGAGAAAAATACAGCCTTGAAGAGATACAGAAGTTTCAGGAGGAGATCGATAATATCGTCTCAGGCTAATAATATCAAAAACGGAGGGTTTATGGATATAAGGCAATTCATCCTCAGTAAGGCAGAAGAGGCAAAAGAGGGCGCAAGAAGCCTTGCAAAGGCGTCGTCAGGGCTGAAGAACCTTGTGCTGATTAAGATGGCAGAGGCACTAAAGAGTAAAACAGAATATCTGATATTAGAGAATAAAAGAGATATCAAGTATGCCAAAGACAAGGGGCTTTCGAGGGCGATGATCGATAGATTGACCCTGAATGAAGAACGGATCACCGAGATGGCAGATGAACTTGAGGAAGTGGCACAATTGCCTGACCCAGTTGGAGAGATAACAAAGGTGAGGCAGAGACCTAATGGCATGTCTGTTGGTAAAATGCGAGTGCCCATAGGTATTATAGGGATAATCTATGAAGCACGTCCTAATGTAACAGCAAATGCAGCGAGTCTTTGCCTTAAGGCAGGTAATTCAGTTATGCTGAGGGGAGGCTCTGAGGCAATAAATTCCAACAGGGCGATAGTCAATATCATGAGAGATGTTGCAAAAGCGGAGGGTATCCACGTAGGGGCACTCACATTTATTGATATGCCTGACAGAGAGGCGGTAATGGAGATGTTGAAGCTCGAAGGCATTATTGACCTTATAATCCCTCGCGGGGGAGAAGGGCTTATTAGGACTGTTACTGAGAACTCAAGAATCCCTGTGCTCAAACATTACAAGGGGGTCTGCCATGTCTTTGTTGATCGGGACGCAGATTTAGAAATGGCAGAGAATATTTGCCTTAACGCAAAGCTCCAGAGGCCTGGCACCTGTAATGCAATGGAGACTATGCTCATTGACGATGCTGTTGCTGAAAAATTCCTTCCTGGAACGCTTAAAAGATTTAAAGATGCAGGAGTTAAGTTAAGGGGTTGCTCCGAGACCATATCTATACATCCCGATATAGCAGAGGCAAAGGGAGATGATTTTTATAATGAGTATCTCGATCTGATTTTAAATGTTAAGGTCGTAAATGGTATAGATGGTGCGGTAAGCCATATTGCTAAATATGGCTCTGCCCATTCTGATGCTATAGTCACAAAAGACTATGATAAAGCCATGAGATTTCTGAGGGAGGTGGATTCATCGGCAGTGCTTGTTAATGCATCTACTCGGTTGAACGATGGGTTTCAATTTGGGCTCGGCGCAGAGGTAGGCATATCAACAGATAAGATTCATGCGAGGGGCCCAATGGGCCTTGAGGAGCTGACATGCACAAAGTTCATAGTCCTCGGAAGCGGACAAATAAGACAATAGGGGAGGTAGACAGAGATGTCAGAGAAATTGAGTTATGAAGAGTTTGTAAAAAAGGCGATAGTTAGCCTCAGAAAAGAGGGTTATAAGGGGGTGCATACGGTGTATTCTGGCTTTAACGATGCGTTTAAGAAATACTTTGATGATGACCCTGTGAAGGTGACCAATAGGCTCGCACAGGAAGGAAAGATAACGGTAAGACCTGTTAAAGGTGGAGTAATGCTTTACCTTCCTGATGATACCCCTGCATCTAGGGATCGAGGTGATGATGCCCTCGAAAAGATGGGACTGTAAACTAAAATATGCGATTTGGAATTTTGGGAGGGACATTCAATCCAATCCATTTTGGACATCTGAGGGCTGCTGAAGAGGTAAGTGACAAGATTAATCTTGACAGGGTTATTTTTGTGCCGTCAGGAAATCCACCGCTTAAGACATCAGACTTGATGGATTCCTCACACAGGTATGAGATGACAGGGATTTCTATTGACTCCAATGCTAATTTTGTCATCTCGGATCTCGAAATGAGGCAGGGAGAGAAATCGTATGCAATCAACACCATCGAAAGGCTTAGTGGTATCTACCCGGATGATGAACTATTTTTTATCCTTGGTATAGACGCTTTTCTGGATATACCAAATTGGTGGAAGTCTGATGCCTTGACAGAAATGATTGATTTTGTAGTCGTAACAAGAGAGGGTTTTGATTTAGCAGACATTATGAAATCTCCATATATCGATGCAAAAGGCAGTAACCGCTATGAATCAGATAACAATAATAAAAATGGCTGCTATTTTTTGTCTCCTGTCTGCAATTTAAAGAGCGGGAGAAGGGTCATTCCTGTTCAGGTAACAGCCCTAAATATATCATCAACAGAGATAAGAAGGCTTATAAAGGTAGGCAAGAGCATCAAGTATCTTTTGCCAGAGGTAGTAGAGCAGTATATATCTGAAAATAATTTATACCGGTGAGCAATAGAAAAGTCATTTAGGGCTATATCCCTGATAGGAGAAATCAAAGAGCTGAAACAGGACAAAAATAGTTATGACACATATTCCATCAAAGAATTTTTAGAAAACAAGCTTAGCGGGTTAATAGGCAAGATGTCGAATGTAGAAAATCCTGGCCTACACAAAACTGTGATATCAGAGGTCGAGAAGGCACTCTTCAGTATAGTGCTAAAAGAGACCGACGGAAATTGTGTTAAGGCTGCAAAGATACTCGGAATCAATAGAAATACCTTGAACAAAAGGATGAAGGAATACTTCAAAGATTATCCAGCATCCAATAAGAGAAAGGGAGAGCAATTCCGCCAATAATAATCACTTCTTAAACATCTTTCTTAACTCACCGGCTGAGATGAGGATCCTTGTTGGTCTGCCGTGTGGACAATAGGCAGGATTGTCTGTTGCATCGAGATCTTTAAGCAAGTTTACAATTCTTGCTCCATCAGGAATCTCTCTGCCCCTAACAGAAGAATGACATGCCAACCTTGCAGCAACCGCCTTTCTTTCGAAATCAAGAGGCTCGATCATGCTATATCTTGTTTCACACGCGGCAGGTCTCCATCTGCCTTCTCTATTGCCATCCAAGAGTGATGCTGCTATATCCCTCAGCAGGATGTCTAAATCTGCACCCTTGAGAAATTCTGGCAGTCTCCTCACAATTATGGTTTCATGTCCAAAGTCATCCACTTCTAATCCCAAGTCATCCAACAGTTGCAGGTTTTCGAGTATAATCCTGTATCCACTGCCCTGAAGCCTTACCTGTTGCGGAAAAAGCAGAAACCAAGAATGCATATTAGTCCGATTTAAAATCCTTTCATAATTAACCCTCTCATGGGCAGCGTGATAATCTATTATTGATACGCCATTTTTATCTGGAATTGCAACAAAGGTATC
>JAJOKM010000075.1 GCA_021129835.1 Thermodesulfovibrionales bacterium
AAGTGAAGCAATCCTGGCGGGATTGCCACGCCCTTCGGGCTCGCAATGACATTTTTATGCCCTTTTGTGTGCTGAAAGCAGATGCAGGTTTCTTTTCGCCCGCAATGCTAAAAACCAGTGTAACTACTCAGGTTCACAGTTCACGGTTAACAACTTTTATTAGGTTCACAGTTCACGGTTCACGGTTAACAGCCTTGAACCCTTAAACCCTTAAACCCCTAATTCCCTTTCCTGCATTCTCAAGGCAATGTATTTCACCGGGCAGGCTGCCTCACACAATCCGCATCCTTTACATCGCTGAGGATCTATAACGATCTTTTTTTTGGCTTTTATATACCTGATGGTATTTGGATCAGGGCAAGCCCATACGCAGAGCTTACAACCAATGCAACTTATACACTTCTGCTCATCTACCACCGCTGTAATCTGCATATTTCATCCTCCCTCATCCACCTCATTAAGAAAATCTCATCTCATTAGTATAGAATTATATGCAACCTCTAATTTCCTTGTCAAGCTTCACCTGATCCACCCCTCATTACCTCTATCGTCTTTATTAATGCCTCTGCCTTTTTTAAGGTTTCATGGTATTCCCTCTCAGGATCTGAATCAGCAACTATTCCTGCACCTGCCTGCACATAAGCAAGTCCGCCCTTTATAACAAATGTCCTGATGATAATATTGAAATCCATATTGCCTGAAAAGCCTATATATCCGAGTGCACCCGTATAAGGTCCCCTCGATATGGGTTCAAGCTCATCGATTATCTCCATGCATCTAATCTTAGGAGCGCCAGTTATCGTTCCTCCAGGGAATATTGCCTTAATGGCGTCAAAACAAGTCTTTTCCCTAGCAAGGATACCTTTGATGTTTGAGATTATATGAATAACATGGGAATATTCTTCTGTAATCATCAGCTCATCCACAACCACAGTGCCATACTCAGAAACCCTCCCAATGTCATTCCTTTCTAAATCAACAAGCATTATATGTTCTGCCCTCTCTTTTTCATTAAGCAGCAGCTCTGCCCTCATCAGTTCATCTTCGCTGGAATTCCTGCCCCTCGGCCTTGTTCCTGCAATAGGCCTCGTCTCGATGACATTATCTTTTACCCTTATAAGTCTTTCCGGGGAAGAACTAACAATTTGATAGTCGCCGAAATTGGCATATGCTGCAAAAGGTGAAGGATTGATGCCTCTAAGCACTTTATAAATTCCCCAGGGATCTTCATTGCCGATATATTGCGATACCCTCTGCGATAGATTTGCCTGAAGTATATCCCCAGCGGCGATATACTCCTTTGCCCTCCTGACAATATCTATATATTCGCCTTTAGACATCTCATACCGCAGTGATGAAGAAAACGGTGTAAGTGGCAGGTTTAATCCCCGGGACTGCTTTTTGGCCTGTAACCTATAGCTTATAGTCTGCAGCTCTTCTCCTGCCTTCTCGTAAGCATCACTCCGGTCCATATTTATGATATTCAGGGGATCTGCTTCTGCATCGCTTATCCATGGTCTTATCCCTGGTGCGATGATTAACCAGGCCCTGTTCAGCAGATGGTCAAATGCGATAACCTTATCGACTATTAAGAAATGGGCATCTGGAATGCGGATATCGTTAAAGGCATTCTTCGGAATATTCTCGATGTATCTGGCAAAGCCGTAACTTAATAACCCTACGGCGCCACCCTGAAATGGTGGAAGTTTGGGATCGGATTTCTGAGGATAATTTGTTACGAGTTCCTCCAGCTTCCTTAGAGGATGCCCAAAAGATACGGTAGAAGGCAGAATGCCTTCGCCTTCTGTCCACTTTTTGTCTTTCTGTCTTTCTACTATTTTTTTCGCTCTTATATTTATCTCGCCATCGATGACCGTAAAGACAAGATAAGGATCAAAGGCAATAAAGGAGTACCTGGCCGTTTTGTGAGATCCCTTTACGCTCTCAAGGAGGATTGAGTCAGGCTGACACCCCAATGACTCATAAATAGCAGGGGGTTCAGAGTAAGGAATCTCTACATAAAGAGGATGGATGCCAGACTCAGTTGCACTTAAAAAGTCCTTTTTGCTCAGATTTAAGTTCATCCGAAATAAGCTCAATCGCCCTGACAGGGTCTTCCTGCTTTAGTAAGCTTCTGCCCATTACGATATAATCTGCCCCTTCCCTTAATGTCTCTGAGATGGTTGCTCGCCTTTTCTGGTCATCGGTGGGAAAACATGACGACCTGATGCCAGGCACGACGGTAAGAAAATTATTCCCGCAGAGCCGTTTTATCTCCGAGACCTCATGCGCAGATGCAACCACGCCATCAAGCCCGGCCTTTTGGGCCATAGATGCAAGATGCCTCACCTGATCTTTAACATCACGATGAATCCCAATTTCGCCCTTTAGCTCCTTAATTGTTAAGCTTGTAAGCACGGTAACTCCTACAATCTTTGGTCTCTGAAGACCTTCCTTAATGCTTGTCTCTGAGGCTGAATCACTGCACCTCTTCATCATCTCGAATCCGCCGAATGTATGGACATTGAACATGAAGACACCAAGCCTTGCTGCTACTGCTGATGCATTGGAGGCAGTGTTTGGGATATCATGAAATTTCAGGTCCAGAAAGACCTTCTTGCCCTTTCTTTGAATGGCCTCGACTATCTGAGGGCCGACCGAGGAAAAGAGCTCGAGACCTATCTTGAAAATCTCCGCATGTCCATTGAGTTTTTCTACGATATCGAGGGCACGGGATGCATCTGGTATATCGAGGGCAACCATAAGTCTTTTTTCCCAGCTCATATTATAACCGTGGAAGGGTTATTCCACGCTGCGACTGATATTTGCCAGCCTTGTCTTTATAAGATATTTCGCATATCTCTGCTGCCTCTAAAAATATCAACTGGGCTATTCCTTCATGAGCGTATATCTTTGCAGGCAAGGGCGTTGTATTTGAGATCTCGATAGTTACATGCCCTTCCCACTCGGGCTCCAGTGGAGTAACATTTACCACTATACCACATCTCGCATATGTCGATTTGCCCAGGCAAATTACCATGACATCTCGCGGGATCCTGAAATATTCCTCCGAGCTTGCGAGTGCGAAGGAATTCGGAGGTATAATGCATACATTTCCACCGTAATTGACAAAGCTCTTCTGGTCAAATTTCTTAGGGTCAACGACGGTACTATTTATATTAGTAAATATCTTGAATTCCTCTCCAATCCTCATGTCATACCCGTAAGAGCTGACTCCGTATGAAATAACCCCTTCCCTTTTCTGGTTCTCATTAAAGGGCTCTATCATCCCCTTTTTAGCCATCTCTTTAATCCATCTGTCATTTTTAACCATAGTGACCTCTATCTGTAACGAGTCGTGGGGTCTGTCTGACCCCATTTTTCTTCAAAGACTTACCCTTACAATAGCATAGACAGGCCGTAACGATCAATTCAGACCTGCCACACCCAGCAATTCTCGGTAAGTGTCCAAAAAGCAGGCAAGGCGATAAAATATGGCGGCTTGACTTCCAAGACCATAAAATTTTATGGTTAATTACAACGGGCAGTTAGCTCAGTCGGTAGAGCAGAGGCCTGAAAAGCCTCGTGTCGGGAGTTCGATTCTCCCACTGCCCACCATATCCACCGTTAGATTTTTCGCTTCTCATGCCGCCATCTCCTGAGTAACTTTCGTGTAGTGTCGAGATTTAACCATGCCCTAAATTTTATCGACCCTAAAAAGAATTCGTCATCCCCTCAATCCAAAGAATTTGTTATCGGGAGGAGGATTTATAAATAAAGCCATTTTCTATCTTTATTTTCGTGGTCTTGACAGGGGTATTATTTTTGTGGTATGTATATTTATGTGATGCTATCGATTATAATGTATAAGCGATAGCGTGCAGTGCTTTATTGGCGAGATGATTTAGATTTGGTGTAAGCGTAAAGGCTTTTTTTGGGGGTATGCTTCTGGTATGGGCGCAATGGATGGGTGATCGTTTTCAGGGAGGATGTTTTTTAAGAATTATCTTAATGGAAGGAGGTGGATATTTTTATGTCGATTAGCTTACAGAAAGGACAGAGAGTTGATTTGACCAAGGGGCGAGCAGGATTGTCCAGTGTTATGATCGGATTAGGTTGGGATCCGGTTAAGAAGTCTGACGGTGGCGGTGGTGGGTTCCTAGGTCGGTTGATGGGTGGAGGCGGGGCGTCTGCCGAGGTTGATTGTGATGCCTCGGTGCTGATGCTTGATGCCAATGGCAAGTTAACCAGAAAAGAAGATTTGATCTATTTTGGTAACCTGAAGAGTAGTTGCAAGAGCGTTCAACATACTGGGGACAACCTTACCGGTGAGGGCGAAGGTGATGACGAGCAAATTATCGTTAATCTTGGTCAGGTTCCGGCTAACATTCACCGACTAGTTTTTGTGGTTAATATTTATGATTGCCAACGCCGAAAGCAGGATTTTGGATTGATCCAGAATGCCTTCATTCGCGTGGTTAACCAGGCCAACAATCAAGAACTGATTAGATTCAGCCTATCGGAAGATTATGCAGGCAGGACGGCGCTGATTGTTGGAGAGCTTTATCGCCACAATAACGAATGGAAGTTTCAAGCTGTTGGCGAGGGAACCACTGATATCTCTTTGAGTGAAGTGGCCAAGAAATATCAATAGTGTTTATGCAGATGTATAAACACAAAAAAGGGAGGTAAAATGCGATGGGAGTTAGTTTATCAAAGGGTCAAAGGGTTGATTTAACCAAATCACATCCGGGATTAACGAAGGTATTAGTTGGGTTAGGTTGGGATACTCAGAAGTACTCCGGCGGTAAAGACTTTGATCTGGATGCTGCGGCATTTCTGCTGACTGCTGCTGGCAAGGTAGGCTCCGACAAGGATTTCATCTTTTATGGTAATTTAAAAGGCGGAAACGATTCGGTGATACACCTGGGTGACAACCTAACCGGCGAAGGTGAAGGAGACGACGAGCAGATCAAGATTGATTTAAGCGCCGTTCCGGCGGCGGTCGATAAAATTGTCTTCACTGTTACTATTCACGAAGCGGAACAGAGGCAGCAAAATTTCGGCCAGGTATCTAACGCTTTTGTGCGTGTAGTAAACGAAGCGGATGGCAAGGAGTTGATCAGGTATGACCTGGGAGAGGATTTTTCGGTCGAAACAGCCGTTGTCTGCGGTGAGCTTTATCGCCACGGCAGCGAATGGAAATTCAATGCGGTGGGAAGCGGTTTTAGCGGTGGACTGGCGGCACTTGCAACGAATTATGGCTTACAAGTAAGTTAGTTGATAGCTGCAAAGGCCAAAAAATTAGGAACGGGATGCTGGCCATAAAGACAAAGTAGGACGTCCGTCCTCTTTTGTCTTTATGGCTTTGCTTTTTTATTCGCGTATCACTACAATATAGGTGTTAGGTGTTAAAAATCTAATACCTAGCACCTAAGGCCTAAGGCCTAAATCCTAACAACGGAGTCACAAATGAGAAATTTATGTTGTCCTTGATAATTTGGGGAATGGTTTTTGTAGTAAGTTTGGCTGTTTTAATAAAGGCTGCCGATTATTTCACGAGTGCTGCCGAGAAGGTAGGTAAATCCCTTGGCATACCTCTTTTTATCGTTGGTGTTATCATTGTAGCTATTGGGACTTCCCTGCCGGAACTCGTAGCGGGCGTAATTGCCGCCTTTGAGAATGCCACTGAGGTAGTGGTCGGAAATGCTGTAGGTTCAAATATAACTAACATCCTGCTTGTAGTCGGCGCCGCAATCGTCGTCAGTCGAAAGATGAGCTTCGATTATCAAGTCTCTAAAGTTGACCTGATCTTTTTTCTCGGCTCTGCTCTCTTGTTGACAGCAGCCATATGGGATGGTGTCTTTACTCTCGTAGAAGGCGTGCTGTTTCTATTATGCATAGCTGTTTATTTAATAACGATTGTTTTTCAAATGAGAAAGGATCCGCCTGCGCCAGACAGCGCCGAGTCGGCGAAGTTTGACTGGAAAAATTTTGGTATACTTATTGTCAGTGCCGCCTTTGTTTATCTTGGCGCCAAGTTTACGATTTTGGCCCTTGTCGAGCTATCTATGGCATTGAATATAGGAAAAGAGATAATAGCCCTTAGTGCGGTGGCTCTGGGAACTTCATTGCCGGAATTGGTAGTGGCTATTGTCGCGGTCAAGAAAGGTATGCCAGGAATGGTTGCCGGCAATATGCTCGGATCAAACATCTTTAACGCCCTGGCTGTAATGGGTCTCCCCTCTTTGGTTACGGCCCTGGTTGTGCCACCTTCTATACTAATCTTCTTTTTGCCGGCGATGCTGGCGTCAACATTGCTCTTTTTCATATTCCTAGTTCGGCGCAAAGAGGTCGTCAGGTGGCAAGGTGTTTTGCTGCTGATCGGCTATGTTGCCTTTATTGGGATGGTATTTGGTGTGGAGGTTTTATGAAAGGTTCCAGGTTCGAGATTTAAAGGCTGTTAACTTTGAACCGTGGAACCTTCTTTAAACCTTGAACCTTCTTTTTTGGATTCAGGTTTCATTGCCGGGTCGGGTGTTGAGTCTGTCCATCTGATTACGGCCGTTAAGATTTCCTCTGCCGCCGTTATCCCAGGAGAGTCAGTAAAGCGCAGAGCCATCTCATTTGAAGTCTGCCGGTAACGGTCATATAATTCGCCGTGTTGTGGGCAGAACGAATAGCTGGCGCCATTTAACATCTGCAAATCAAGAAGAGAATCTCCGGCTGCAAAGACTTCCCTCTCTCCAGTCCTATTCAATATCTCTTTAACCGCAGCCCATTTATTCACCACCTTTGGGACTAAATAAAGCTTTCTCCCCTGTGTTGAGACCTGCCAGTTTTGTTTTGCTGCCCAATTATCGAAGCAGCGCAACTCATCAAAAGGGGTCTTGGATCGATCTATCAGGCAGTAAAAAAACAACTGGTCCGCTTCTTTGATCTGCTCAATCCAACCACTGGTAGTGATTTTACTAAATTCCTTAATCAGGTCGTCAGTCGGCAGGCAGTTTTGTCGCAGCTCTCTGTCGATTTTTTGGCGGTAAGTCTGATCTACTGCTCCATTAATCAGCAAATTTCCGCCGTTAGAAGCTACTACGTATTTAAGGGATACTTCATTCTGGAAAAATTGTATCCGCTGATACTGCTCAATTGTCCTGGTGGTGCATGGCACAAACAATATTTGGGCGGCAATAAATTGCACCAGCTCTGCTGCCCGTAGTGTCATATATGAAGTATATCCGCCTTGTTCAACCGCTTTTATCGTCACATGGTCTTCTTTTAGGAAGCGATCTGAGTAAATTAGAGTGCGGTCGAGGTCACTCGCAAACAGCATATCCTACCCCTTCTCGAGATTTTTAATCGAGTTGATAAGCCCGCAGCAGGAATAAGCCATGTCTGGGTATTCCTCTACGGGTACGCCTCGTTCTTTGGCCAGCAGTAAAATATGTCTCAGGTCTGGGTGGTCAGGGTTCTTAATCAACACCTTCCACGGCACGCGCCGCAGCAGCACACGGGTTGTTTCTCCCACTCCAGGCTTGATGAAGTTAATATGCTCAATATTGAATTTTCTTTTAATCCCGGATATCTCTTTAAAGCCACTCCAGGCGGGGGATGAATCGAGACCGATGGACGGGTTGTTATTGATTATCCTGGTTACCTCCTGATCAACAACGTCGAAATAATCTGTTATTTGGTCAATAAATACGTAGGAGAGGTCTTTATCCGCTAACTCCGGATAGTACTTGGCTCCATGGAAGTCCATTTCGCCGATGAGATCTTTGCGGTAAACAGTACGGGATACCAGACCACAGACAGTTGAATTCAGACAGGCGCTTGGGATCAAGAAGTCATCCCTGGTTCCAAAAATGTGGGCGCAGTAACCGGGATCGGCCAATACAGCTATAGAGTGGTCAAGAGGGACAGCGTATTTTTGTTCGAATTTTTCCAGTGAGGTGATCAGCTCTTTGGTGATGACCCCCTTACCCGTCCAGCCGTCAATGAATTGTAAAGAACAATCTTGGTGTTGCCGTAGTATGTAAGAGATGGCATTTTCATCCAGCCCGCGGTCGCGGATAATGGAAATGCTGTAATGGGGAATATCTGCGCTATAGAAATGTTGGATGTATCGTTTAATTAAGATTCCGATTGGGGTGCCGGCCCGAGCCAGAGAAACTAACGCCAATTTCCGTCCCCGCAGGCGGATAATTTGTCGCGACACGATGCCGGTAGCCAGGGCGATGCGGTAAGCACTAGCCCCGAGCGATTCATAAAAAAGGTCAATATATTCGCTTGTCGGATAATACTCGATAGGCAGCATTTCCGAATAGTGACGGCCACTTTGAATCGCTTCTTCTCTCTCGACATTGCCCTGTTCCTGAAGGTAGTCACCGAGGTCTTTAAGGAGGAAGACGACATCCTCTTGAATATAGCTGCCAATCATGGCAGGGGCCGGAACAACAGGTAGGCGGTGGAGATGATGATTAAATGAATTAGGTCTTTTGCCTGCGGACATGGTCGAATTAAGCCCTTTCGGTCTGCGAAATATGTGAAACAAAGGTTATATTTGCGATTCCCAAGCCGTTGAGCGCTGTTACCAGCGGCTGCACCTGCTCGGGCGATGTATCCCTCTCCCAAAAGATATATATATCATCATAATGCCCGGGTTTGATGTTATAGACAAAGTTTTTTATCTCTGGCCGGTATGGATCATAAAAGGCCAGCGACTCTTTTACTGCATATTCTGGCCCTGAATGGGGATAGACCGGGCTCCTTGTGGTTGATTGCACGCAGACTCCTTCGCCCATGTGATCTGCGATACAGAAAGGGATATACATAAATTCTCCTGTTCCCAGGCATAGAGTATTTCTGCCTTTTCTGGTAGAGCGGAGTTTTTCACCCAATTTCCTGGTTTTTATTTCCAAGGAATACAGGTCGTTGGCATCAATACCAAAACGTCCGGTATAGCGAAGATATGACAAATTAGTACTACCATGAATCTTAATTTCATCCCTCAAAGGTGCCGAGATCATCTTCACCAGCGGGAGCCTCATTCTGTAGTCTGAATTTTTCCGGTGAGAATTATTGTCGTTTACAGGATTATGCAGAGAAGTTCCAGATATCGTAAAGCTGCCGGACAGCAAGGAGACTACATCTATTTTGACGCCCAATTCTTCTTCAGCCAGCCTATATTTTTGCCTGGCAGCCGCCGAACGCCAATCAAGTATAACTAAAACGATATATCGCCGCTGGGGGAATCTTTTTTGAATCGCCCTAATTATATTTAGTCCGGAATTACCAGTGGTGATTTCGTCATCGACTAGTACAATAAAATCTTTGTCCTTAAATAGGGACGGTTCAAGGACGAGACACTTCTGCTCTGGTGCATGACAGTGATCTTCGGTAAAGTAAATGGCATCATAAACACCCGGCAGGTCTTCTCTGGTGGTATGTAAATAATTGGAGTTTTCTGCAAAACAGGCATATACCGACTGTCCTAGTGCAGTTGCTGTTTCAGCAAATCCAAGAAATAAGGCCTTGCCGTCAAAGTTAAAGCGTGGCATTGCTGAGCAGACATCAGTATCCCCCAGTGACAATATCCTTACGACATCATCAATTTTTGATTGGTCAATCGGCAAGCCCAGGTGGTCGGCAAGACGGGAGGCTAGCAAAAAACCGGTCAAGAACGGTATTTGAGGCCTTACTGGGATATGTTTGCCGATAAGCTTGCTTACAAAGAGATACCTTCGTTTAGAGTTATCCCTGGCCGCCATAGAAAACACGTCCTCGAGAAACAGGGAATAGGGGTTGTGGTCAATTATTACAGTGGCATGAAAGTTGTCTAATATTTTATAGATTTTCTTTTGCGTGGATAATATGGATGTAGTCATAGTCTTCTTTTAACACCCCGTATATTTCTGACATAGTCATTATTTTTTTGGCCCAGCGGGCATGAGGCCTTACTTCATTCATCTTGTTATTGTAAGCGCTTCTCAGGACGCCGCCATTTCTGTTATGACGCACTATGTCTGCTGCGTCGGAATATTCCTCATGTGTCACGACATGCAAGGCCTGCACCAATGTAATATGCTTGGGGTGGATGACTGTTTTGCCGATTAACCCGTTGACCCTATCCAACATAACTTCCTTTATAAGCCCGTCTATATAACTGCGGACCAGTTTTTGGCGCAGCTGTAGTCCAGATGCACCGTATTGTTCCTGAAACGGACTCTGCCTGAGTTGAGACTTTAATACCCTGGATCCCGGGAAAAAGTACTCCCACACAGGGCCGGAAATGACATAATCCGCCTCTGGTCGGCTGAAAATATTGACTATATCAGCGATGCATTCCTTTATTACCACGATGTCATAAATAGTAAATTCAGGGCTGCGGCGGATTCCGTAATGACCACACAGGTCTGTGGCGCCGATTCGGATGTTCAGAGTCAAGTCTCTGTAGGCGTCTAAAACATCCTTGATCTTCAACAAATGAGCAACCCTTGTTTCTGACCTGATTGTGCCGAAATCCTCCAGTATTGGCATCCCATAAAGAGGTCGCGGCAAGAATTCATTGACCCGTTTTAGTTCCTCAAAATATCGCCATCCGTCAGTTGCCTCGAATTTGGGAAAAACAAAACCGGTCAACACGGTGAGGGACGATCCAAGGACGGTCAAAATCCTTTTCATCTGTTCTAAATTACGCACCCGAACGAAAATAAAAGGAGGGTGAGTGGCCTCTTTTTCTTTAGCTTTGTGCCAAACCGTCAACTGGTGGATTAAGTTGTGCTCGGCCTGGACGACATCCTGGTCACTGACTGCATCTTCTAAACAGACAATAGTGGATATAAGGCCTGGCAGCAGCGAGTTAAAGAATTTGTCAAGGATTTTAGGTGCGCTGGCCGGCATGTATAGCGTGGCTCCAAGGGCATAAGCCAATGTTTCACGGTTGGTGGTCAGAAGCGTTTTTGCTGGCAGCCGAAAAAAAAGGGCCTCCTTTTCTTCGGGGCATAAATAATCAAAATAACTCATAATCGACCTCGTTTTAATTTAACCGGGTAGATGGCAGTCGAAATCTGGCGTGAAGACCCGGCAAGACAAGGAAGAACACCGTTTTCCATCATAATCTGACGAATTAACAAAAAACAACGCACTAAACACTTAAATCGAAAATCACTCATCACTCATCCCTTATCTAAAATATCTTCTGCCCATCCTTTCTTCTGTAACTACTTTTTTGTTATTGCTCTTCCCTTGTCATTGCGAACGAAGTGAAGCAATCTGGGCGGGATTGCCACGCCCTTCGGGCTCGCAATGACATTTTCATTCCCCTTTTGTGTGCTGAAAGCATATGTAGGTTTCGTAGTGCACAGTATACAGAGAGAAATAACATAATTACCTCCGCCTTGTCAATTCACTCTCTGGTTTTCCAGCAATTCTCGGTAAGTGTCCAAAAAGCAGGCAAAGCGATAAAATATCAAGAG
>JAJOKM010000117.1:0-7053 GCA_021129835.1 Thermodesulfovibrionales bacterium
CATCACTCATCACTCATCACATATACATCCCGCCATTTATATGTATTACTTGCCCTGTAATATAGCTTGCTTCAGTGGATGCAAGAAATATTACAGCATTTGCAACATCTTCAGGTACCCCGAATCTGCCCAATGGAATGGCATTAATCATATCCTGCTTTATATTTTCCGGAATCGTTTCTGTCATGGCTGTCATGATAAAACCAGGGGCAACGGCATTGACAGTAATGTTCCTGCTTGCGTACTCCTTTGCAATTGTCTTTGTAAGTCCAACTATACCTGCCTTTGAAGCGCCATAGTTCACCTGTCCAGGATTTCCTGTAAACGCTATAACGGATGCAATATTTATTATTCTTCCATACCGCTGCTTTGACATCACCTTCACCGCTTCCCTTGAACAGAGAAAAGTGCCTTTTAAATTAATATTTATTACAGTATCCCAATCCTCTTCCCTCATCCGCAGTAGAAGACCATCTTTCGTAATTCCTGCATTGTTAATGAGTATCTCTACTCTGCCGAACTCCCTCAGAGCTCTTTCGAAGATGTTATTCACATCTGGTGCATTTGAAACATCGGCCTTTACAGCAATACTCTTTATGCCGAGCTTTTCGAGCTCCGATGAAGCATTATGGGCAATATCTATATTAACACCGACAATTACTACGTTCACTCCACGCTGAGCAAGAAATTCTGCTATAGTCCTGCCGATACCTCGTCCGCCACCAGTTACTATTGCGGTCTGTCCGTTCATGCCTTTAATGCCCCCCTATTAATACAAAAATAGATTATTATTTTAGCAGAGAGATATCTCTATTTTCCAGTCTCTTCTCTTACTTCTTTCATCTTTCCACAAGTATATTCACCTTCTGGGCATGGCGAATAAAGACACCCGGGGCCTGCCTTCGAAAATATAAGGGGAGCTGTCTTTTTAACGAGCCTTAACATCTCCACTGCCATCTCTCTTATCTCCCACTGAGCACGATTGCAGCACCTCACCCTAAAGAAATGCAGCAGCTCCCTTGCATTCATGCTAACCATAATCTTGGTCTCTGCTGCATTTGGAAGGATAAACCTGGCATCCTGATTTGCGGACTCACCTTTTATGCCCTTCTCTCTGAGTCTTCCTACGGTGTAGTTATATGCCTCTTGTGACTCTGCCATGAGGTCTTCAAAGCGTCTTTTAAGGTCTTCATCCCCCTTTATTACTGGCGGAATAACATAATCAAAGCCTGCCTCTTCGCTCACATACCTTTGCGACTGTTGTGAGTAGGATGCAATCCTGTGCCTGACAAGTTGGTGAGAGCATGCCCTCGAAATTCCCTCAATCGCGAATGTAAATGATGCATGCTCAAGTGGACTCATATGCCCCATTGCTATCAATTTTCCGACAAATGCCTTCTGATCTTTCACTGCTATCTTCCCTTTTAAGGATTCTACATCCGAGGAACTATAACATAGCTTTGCAGCCATTGCTACAGTCTCTTCAGGATCAGCAGTGTAACGAAGAAGTATTACCTTTAATTGTGCCTCTGGCATGTGTAGTTAGTGCTTGCCCATTACCTGCAGATACCTTGCGATGCCATTTCTTGTTATTAGTCCGACAATATTGCCCTTATCTGTTACCAGCAATCTTCCTTTATCTTCATTCAGCATTATCTCTAGTGCCTTCAGGGCAGGATTTTTTTCGGATACCTCCAATCGTTTGTCGTGTGGTATAAAGATTTCAGACATCTTGACATACTTCCACCTCTCCCGTGGAATATTCTTTGTTTCCTTTAAGGTTACAAACCCGAAAAATTTTCCATAGTCCATCACCGGAAATCCACCATATCCATACCTGAGGAAATATTCATTTATGACTGTATCTATTGTCATGTTTGACGGTACAGATATAATATCCCGTGTCATTACATCTTGAACCTTAATATTATTAAGTGTTTCCTGCAAGTCTGCCTGCTGGTAGCTTGCATCTGCTGCCATATAAAGAAACCACCCTATCAGTATAAGCCACAAACCAATGGCAATACCGAAGAATACGAAAATTAGACCAAAAATCATGAAAAAGAGTGAAATGTTCTTCCCGAGTCTGGCCGCACTGCGTGTTGCATGAAAAAAATCATTGGTCCTCTTCCAGATAAATGCCCTTACGAGTCGACCCCCGTCCATCGGAAATCCAGGGATCAAATTAAATATCGCGAGTATAAGGTTAAGTAATGCAAGATACCAAAAAAGGGCATTTGCGATCGGATCTACTGTTAAATTATATATTATAAAGAAGACTAATGCTAAAAAAAAGCTTGACAGCGGCCCTGCAATGGCTATGTTGAATTCAGCCTTTGGAGTAGGAGGCTCGCCTTTTATTTGTGCTACCCCGCCAAAAATAAATAAGGTGATGTTGACGATCTGCAATTTATATCCTAGGGCAACAAAAGAGTGTGCTAACTCATGGAATACAACAGATGCAAAAAGAAGCAGGGCAGTTATTGCGCCGCTGGCCCAATAAACCCAAACAGGAAATTGAGGAGCAGCATCCGGAAAGTACAATGCTGCCAATCCCCATGTCAACAACCCAAAGATAATAAACCACGAAAAATGAAGCATGAGAGGGATTCCCATAATTACTGCTACCTTAATCGAGCCTGCCTGCAGCGAACCATTCATTAACTATAACCTTCCTTTTGTCGTCGGCAGTCCTTTCGCTTTATGGGCATCAATGGATACAGCCTCTCTCAATGCCATAGCGAATGCCTTAAACATGGCCTCAAAGATGTGGTGGAGGTCTCTGCCGTAGTTGACCGCTATATGGAGATTCATCATTGCATGATTGCTTAGCGCCCTGAAGAAGTCTTCAAATAGGGAGACCTCGAGCCCTCCCAAGGTTCCCCTTAAAGGTTCTACTTTATATGCCAAGTACGGTCTTCCACTGAGGTCAATAACCACCTGCACAAGACTCTCGTCCATCGGGATTGTCGCCTCTCCATACCTTTTTATCCCCCTTTTGTCGCTTAGCGCCTTTTTAATGGTATCTCCCAGTGTTATTCCAAGGTCTTCCATAAGGTGATGATAATCAACCTCTATGTCGCCGGTTGCCTTTATTTTTAGATCTATTAAGCCATGGAAAGAAAACAGATTAAGCATATGGTTAAGAAACGGTATAGGGGTGTTTATATCGTAATTGCCCTTTCCGTCAAGGTTTATCTCGATGGATATATCTGTCTCTTTGGTTGCTCTCTCAACTACTGCGTTCCTCATCTGTCTTCTCCCAATCTGGCCTCAAGTTCTAGATCTCAAATCTCATTAGACTATAGTGCATCTGCACCTATGCTCAATTGATACTGACTCCTGACTCCTGACTCTCGACTCTCGACTCTTAACTCCTGAACTTTATAAGGTGTCGGAGCTATGCATTGCTGTTCTTATCGCTTTTATAAAGGCATTGTTCTCTTCAGGTGTGCCGACTGTAACCCTTAATGAACCCTTGATCATGCTGCTTAAATTTCTCACCAGGACATCAAGTTTTATCAGCCTCTGAAAGACGATGTCTGGAGTATCTACCTTAAACATTATAAAATTTGCCTCAGAGTGGCATGGCCTGACACCATTTAAGTTATTCAACTCCTTAAATAGTCTCTCCCGTTCTGCCCTAATAATGCTTACCCATGAGTCTAAAATCTCTTTATTCCTGAATGTCTCGAGTGCAATGGACTGAGACAGCGCATTGAGGTTAAAGGGAAGCCTTACTTTATTTACTTCGGTAATTAATTCTTTATCTGCTGCCAAAAAACCTACTCTTAAGGCAGCAAAACCTACTTTGCTCAATGTCCTGAGTACGGCGAGGTTTTTGTAGTCCTTCAGTAGCGGAAGAAATCCTTTTTTGCCCGAGAAAGGCTGATATGCCTCATCAACTACTACGATGCCTTTAGTTCTTGAATCTAAAGCTTCAATGGTTTTCAGTATCCTATCATCCGAAAAACAGTTACCCGTTGGATTGTTAGGAGAGTTGAGGAATATAAGCCTCGGTCTGTACTTTTCTACGGCAGCAGACATTTTTTTCATATCAAGATCAAAATTTCTATCCAAAGGTATCCCAATGCACTCTTCCCCCAGTGAACGAGAAATTATTTCATACATCGAAAATGTTGGAGCAGGATAGATTACAGGCCCGCCAAAGGTGATAATCAAGTAATAAATTAGTTCATCAGAGCCATTACCCACAAGGATATTATCAGGGCTAACTCTAAAGTTTTTAGCGACGACCTTTCTTAGTTCTTTAATCTCAGGATCTGGATAACGATTTAATGCACCTATAAAATTCTTCTCTGCAAAGACTCCATCACTTATAGAATATGGACATTCATTGGCATCCAGCTTTATACCGCATGGTATTTTCTTTGCCTCATACGGCCTGAGAGAGCGGATGCTCTGTTTTGTGAGTTTCGAAAAATTCATATCTGTGAACGTTGAACCTTTAAACCGTGAACCTGAGTAGTTACGTTTGTCAAATATAATATTATGGATAGAAGCCCATTGTCAATGTTCTTAAGGATTCGCAATAAAAATCTCTCGGTTTAGGTTATAATAGAATTCATGAAAATTGAAGATATAAGGGAGATTGGCAGGCGTCTCTTTTTTGAAATCGGAAACATAAGACTTAAACCATTTGCTTCTAAACATATCGGCAGGGGCGCTTCTGGAGATATGACATTCCCCATTGACAAAAAGGCAGAGGAGATAATTATTAATTTCCTGGAGACACTAAAAGAGCCTTTAAGTATAGTTTCAGAGGAGTACGGGACAAAAGAGATTAACCGCGGTGGCAAAAAGGTATTAATAGATCCTATCGATGGCAGTAAGAATGCAATAACAGGAATCCCTTTTTACTGCTCATCCATTGCTGTCGCAGATGGAGATACAATTGGTAGTATATCCCTTGCTTATGTGATAAACCTGCGGACAGGCGATGAGTTCTGGGCTGAGAAGGGTGGGGGGGCATTCTTTAATGGTGATAAAATCAATACCCAAAAAGATGACTCGATTTATCTCGTTGCCTATGAGGCGCATAGCCCTGGCAACGACATTCCCAAAGTAATTAGATTGCTGTCAGAGGCAAAAAGGACAAGGTGCTTTGGTTCTACCGCACTAGGTTTATCTCATCTTGCCTATGGTTCAATAAGTATATTCGTGACTCCCGCTCTTTCGAGGAGCTTTGACTTCGCAGGCGGATGGCTCTTGGTAAAGGAGGCAGGCGGAGAGTTTACTGATACGATGGGGAATTCCGTAGAAGATGTAGGGATAAGGCTTAAGTCGAGCACGACTATTTTCGCTTCTGGAAACAGATATCTGCACAATAAGGCATTGAGGTTGCTGAACGGATAAAAATGTTTAGCAGGGGGCAATCAAAGGGGCAATTAATTAATTGCCCCTACAGCCCGTAAACCTATGAACCCAAAAATCTGTAGAAAATTCGTTTGGAGCGAGCATTGCACTGTGACCCACAGATGAATTTGATATTTAATTACGCCCATAAAGGGCTACACTACCATGCGGATAACTACACTTTTTGGAGAAGAACCAAGTATTTTAAATACTTTAGGCACTTTAAATACTTTAGGCACTGTAGGGGCAATTAGTTAATTGCCCCTACAGCTTATTTGAAAAATTTATGTAAAGGAGATTTCATGAAAAACTTTAAATATAAGGAATATACAGCAGAGGAGAGAACGATTTGCTATGAGGCCATTGCAAAGGTAAGGGAATGCTTAAAAAACGGGCTTAATTTTAATGAGGCATGCATGAGTGTAAGCGTTGATGATGCAGAATTAAAGAGGTTTATAGTAGACGATGCCCTTAAAATAATGATCGCAGAAATGCATTATGCAGGGGGCATGGAACTTACACAGGTTGCGGGCGAGTTGAAGGTTCCGGTAAGCAAAATAAAAAGTGCAAATATGGAAATGATCGAAGATGTTAAAATATCAGCAGCAAAGACATATAAGCAAAGCACTCAAGGCGGTCCCGCAGGAAGTGCATAGGGCTAAAAGAGAGGGAGGAGATCTTTAAAGTCCTTCAGGACGGGAAAATCATTTATTGGTCTATCCTCTCTTTTAGAATTGGCCATCGTCCTTAGAAGGAGATATTTTATCCCAAAGGCCTTTGCTGTTTTAATTACTTCTGCTGTATCATCAATAAAAAGGGTCTCTTCTTTATCGAATTTAAGCAGTTTTTCTGTCTTCTGCCAGAATTCGATCATCTCTTTCGGGTAACCTATTTCAGAAGAAGAGACGCATTTGTCGAAATACTTACCCATCTCGGTCTGTTTCAATTTTATGTCCAAGA
This sequence comes from Thermodesulfovibrionales bacterium, assembly GCA_021129835.1. Classification (GTDB taxonomy): domain Bacteria; phylum Nitrospirota; class Thermodesulfovibrionia; order Thermodesulfovibrionales; family Dissulfurispiraceae; genus JAJOKM01. Next base: position 6,337 of record JAJOKM010000117.1, read on the forward strand.
CCTTATAATGGGCATTGGTGACCATATAGACCTTTTTATTGTCTGCTTTTAGCATTTCAAGGAAATCCTCAACATGGGGGTGCATCTCAATTAAATGCCGTATCTGCTCTTTGAGTGCATATATGTCTATACTGAGCTCCTCCGACCAGAAATCAATGTCTGTCCAGTTTAAAGTGCCTTCATGCGCCTTATATTTAGAAAGCAATCTTTTCTTTGTCGTGTCGAATGCTATATTGTATCTTTCCGAGTATTTCTCAGGCACGAGGTGTTCCCAAAAGTAGTCATCAAAATGCTTGTCCAGTAGGGTTCCATCCATATCGAGCAAGACAAACTTAATATCCTTAAGAGGTATCATAGTCCACTTTCACCCCATGACGAATCTATATAATTTTTAGTCCTTTTGTGGATTAACTCCAGAATTCCCTTCAGCTCCTCAAATACTTCATCGAAGATATCACCACCAATAACATCCTCTAAACTAATATCGTAGGTGTAAGATATTTTATAATCCTTTGATGGACCCTTATCAGGAAATATCTCTTTTGAGATTAAAATTGGCTCTGTATCAGGGTATTCTTCGCTTATCTCTTCCAGAATCGCCTCTATATCAGGACAGTCTTCCATAACCGGAAGCCTTATCGAAAAGTCTAATTCTACAGATGCATCTACATCTGAGTCATTCTCATCACTATCCTCTGAGTCATTCTCATCACTATC